>JASFKF010000186.1:0-4909 GCA_050118775.1 Syntrophobacterales bacterium | reverse complement strand
GCAGTCAGAGGTCGCATAGCGCTGAGCGCATCGCGTCTGGTAAACCGTGAACGGTGAACGGTAAACCGATTATGCTCTGGTTCCCCAACCGTTTACCGTTCACCATTTACCGTTTACTCCTTTTTGTGCTATGCGTTTTCTTGCAACGGACGACAACGGATCCGCCTCCGGCGAAACAACTGACTGCCTAATAGACAATCCTCACATAGGAGCGCTCTCGCAGACCACTCAGCCACTCCTTATAGCGAAAGTCCACTTCTCTCTTATAAAGCAAGTCTCTAATAGTACCCCCAACCTCCTCCAACGACTTGGCGGGGGTTTTGTCCACCTCGGTGAGCTTTATAATGTGTATACCTCTGGTGGTTTCAATGTCCGGGCTAACTTGGCCAGGCTTTAAGGCCTCAACTGCTGCTTCTAGCACGGGCTCGAGTTCGCCTTTGGAAAAGAAACCTAGGTCACCACCGGCCTCCGCTCCGGGGCCTTGGCTGTAGAGTTTGGCCAGTGAGCTAAAATCACCACCCGCCCGCAAGCGTTCTAAAACCTCTTTGGCCACCTTGCGCAAATATGTCCGCTCCTCTAGTGTATCAGTGGGGGTGAAGGGTAGGTAAATATCCTGGATGCGCCACCTTGCCTTTCCTTCGAATTCCTCTATATGGTCCTGATAGTAGGCTTGAATCATTTCATCGGTGATTACCGTCTTACTCCTTACCTCGCGGCTGACGAGTTTTGTCTGTTCCATACTTTTCTTAATTTGCTCGCGAAGATCGTCAAGTGTTCTTCCATCTTTGCGAAGCTCGGCTTCCAAAGTCTCCTGAGTGAGGCGATTTTCCTCAATAATTCTGCCGATGGCCTCATCTACGTCCTCTTCACTTACGCTGATTTTCAAGCGGGCAACCTCTTGGGCGGCCAAGCGTTCATTGATGAGATAATCGAGCATATCGCGACGAATCTTCTCCAAAGACTGCTCCTCCTCGCGGAGAAAGGGATTTTGGCGGCGGGCAGCCACAAAGGCATTTGTTCTCTCATTGAGTTCGCTCAAGGTGATGATATCGTCATTGACGTAAGCGATAATTCGATCTACCACCTCAGCCCAAGATGGGGAAAGGGTCAAGACACCCCCAGCAAGGAGACAAAGCCACACACTGATAAGCCAATTTTTCCAGCCTATTTCCATTGCAAGACAACGTCGGTCAAGATGAGCTAACTACCCGACCTCAAAACAAAAACTTAGTAAATTTAAACTGATAACACGTTAAACTAAGTTGTGCAAGAGCTTTTTGAGTTCGGTGATGGATTCCACCACATCACGGGAGTGACTTTTGAAATAGAGACGGTATTCGGGAGTAAACCGCAAACGTTTTGGCTCAGCTGCAATTAGTCGGGTGAGTCTGTGCAAGTCTATTTCTGGGTTCTGGGCAAAGGTAAGGACAAGCTCGCCATTTACGCTATCTAGCTGTTTTATCCATAGCCTTCTCAGAAGCAGCTTCAGCCTAAGGAGGGATAACAAATGAGCGGCCTCCTCTGGCAGGGGACCAAAGCGATCCCGCAGTTCCTCTTCCAGGTCAGCGAGGACCCCTTCATCGCTGGCAGAGGCGAGTCGTTTATAGGCAGTCAACCGCTGGCTACTACTAGTGATATATGTCTCAGGCAGATGGGCTGCCAGGTTGAGGTGAATTTCGGGCTCAACCGGGTCCCTGGGCGTTTCCCCCTTGAGTTGGGCAATGGCCTTCTCCATGAGGTGGACGTACATTTCATATCCCACTGCGACAATGTGTCCGGATTGGGCGGCACCCAGTATATTACCAGCACCTCGGATCTGAAGATCGTTCATAGCAATTTTGAAACCGGAACCAAGTTCAGTGAAATCCATAAGGGCCAGTAAACGTCGTTGTGCTTGGCGGGTTACCAGATGTTCACCCGGGATAAGTAGGTAAGCATAGGCCTGTTCCGAGGCTCTTCCCACCCTGCCTCGAAGCTGGTATATTTGCCCCAAGCCGAACTTGTCGGCACGATTTATAAAAATTGTGTTTGCAGCAGGTATGTCCAGACCTGACTCAATGATGGTGGTGCAGACCAGCACATCGATACGGTGGTGGATGAAATCAAGCATGACTTTTTCCAGCTCTCTTTCTCGCAACTGACCATGGGCCACAGCCACCGTGGCTTCAGGAATCAACTCTTGAAGGTGATTGGCAATGCGATAAATGGTTTTGATGTTATTATGGACGAAAAAAACCTGTCCTCCCCGAGCTTTTTCCTTGAGAACGCCTTCTCTAACTGTGAGGTCGTCGAAAGAGCAGATTCTGGTGGCAATGGCTCTTCGATCCTGTGGAGGCGTATCAATGATACTTAAGTCCCTAATTCCTATAAGAGACATATGCAGGGTGCGAGGAATGGGTGTAGCTGTCAAGGTCAGGACATCCACTTCGGCGCGGAGCTGTTTTATCTTCTCTTTATGTCGAACGCCAAATCGGTGCTCTTCATCGACAACTAACAACCCAAGGTCTTTGAAGTTCACATCTGGTTGAAGCAACCTGTGGGTACCGATAATGATGTCCACCAGACCATTATGCAGATCTGCCAGTATCTTTTTCTGTTCTGATCTTACCTTAAAACGGCTTAGCGCCTCCAAAAAGACTGGATAGCCAGCAAGCCTCTGCTTAAAAGTAAGATAGTGTTGTTCTGCCAGGACCGTTGTAGGAACAAGTATTGCCACCTGTTTGCCGTCCATTACTGCCTTGAAGGCTGCCCGCAAGGCAACTTCAGTTTTGCCAAAACCCACATCGCCGCAAATTAGGCGGTCCATAGACTTTTTTCGCTGCATGTCAGCGAGGACATCCTCTATGGCTGCCTGTTGATCCTGGGTTTCTTCATAAGGGAAAGTGGCTTCAAATTCCCTAAAACTGCTGTCCGGCGGCGAAAAACTCGTTGCTTCTTTGATTTGGCGGAGAGCGTAAATATGTAAAAGCTCCTGAGCTATCTTTTGGATTGAATCTTGTACCCTTTTTCGAGTAGAGGCCCAACGCTGCCCCCCAAGTTTGTCCACCCGAGGTTGATAGCCTTCCACGCCAATGTATTTCTGCACCCTATCCAACCGGTCAACTGGAAGATAAAGTATGTCTCCGTCCTGGTATTCTAGGAAAAGAAAGTCATTAGAGTGCTCATTGATTTGCAGGTGTACCAACCCTTTGTAAATGCCAATTCCGTGGTCCAGGTGAACAACAAAGTCATCAGGCTGAAGATCGGCGAAGGTGGCCAAAAATGAACCGATCTCCGGGGGACGAACACGGTGCCGACGTGGTTTTTCGCCGTAGAGCTCTGTTTCAGTTACAACGGCTAAGGCCTCGTCGGGCCAGATAAATCCCATGGGGAGGCGACCCAGCACAATTTTTGTAACCGGAGCTCGAAAGGAAAGCTGCCCAAAGGGTTCCAAGCTGAAGTGGGCGTCTACTCCATAGTCAGTAAGCAATTCTTCCAAGCGGCGACCCTGTTCCGCTGTGCGGCAAACCAAAAAGGGGCTTATCCCGGACTTTTGCCACTGGTGTAGTCTCTGAGCCAGTGGTTCAAGTAGCCGCTGGCGCTGTTGATGGTCTTGAATTTCGCGCTGCAGCCCTCTGTGATCTCCTAGGCGGAAGTGGAGTACTTCCGAGCTTTTCTGATCATAGCTGTGCTCCAGTGGAAGACTGGACTGGAGGATTTGCGGGTAGGGTTCAAGTAATGTATCTATTTCACTTTCTTCTAGCAGGTAGGTTTCAGGGGAGGGGGCCCAGCGCGAGTTCTGACAGGCAAGATCTCGGTCTCGGTCAGCTTGTTCTGATAGCTCGGCTACCGCATTTCTAATACCACCTGAGTTATTCAGCACCACAAGGGTTGATGACGGCAGGTAATCAAACAGGGTCTCCAGCTTTTCATAATATAGAGGCAGCAATTGCTCGATACCGGGGAAATGGCTCGAGTTGCCCACCCGGTCGAGCCAGAGCTCCAGGTCACTCTGAAATTGGCCCTCCTTCTTCAGGGCGGTTTTCAACCGTGAGCTGGCCCTCTTTGTACTGGAATCATTGAGCAGTATTTCGTGGGCCGGCACTATGACCACATCCTCCAAAGGCTCGCTGGAACGTTGGGTGGAAGGATTAAAAAAACGGATTGATTCTATAGTTTCATCAAGAAACTCTAATCGCAAAGGACGATGGTAGAAGGGACAAAATAAGTCAACGATATCGCCCCGCACGCTGAAATCACCAATTTCCTCCACCAAGTCGGTTCGGTAGTAGCCCGTTGAAGTAAGGTGGGATATGAACTGTTCACGGCGTATTTCCTCTCCTTTAACCAAATAGCGGCTGGCATCCATGCACTGTCGCCGGGGCAGAACCTTCTCCATGATTGCTTGGGCTGAAGTAACGATGATTTTAGCCCGATTACTGGCTGCTGCCGCGTAAAGGACTGCCAAGCGCTGACCCTGTATGTCGGGCGCAACGAAAGGTTCCGTTACAATGCGACGATTAGCTGCGGGAAAATGCCAAAGGGGGCATTCCAAGGGATCGCCTGTCCATGATTCTGCAAGGCCGAGAAAAAAAGAGAGGCTTAGGTGTGCTTCCCAGGCCTGCTTGGGCGAGGGGGTGATCAACAGGATCGTCCGTTTGAACCGTGGCAGCAGGCGGGTTAGCCCATAGCAAAGAGCCCAGCGGTTAAGCCCTTGAGCAAAAATCCTCAGCCTGCCGCCAGCTATGGCAGCATGGAGGTCTTCAAGGCAGGAACCTCCAACCAGTTGTTGCCAGTTGTCATCTAGCTTAATCTTATTTTGTTGCTCACTCTGCTCCATGACCGGTTGTACTCCGAGGGCCATGAAATATCCGGGCTAGTAATCGTTTTTCATTCTGCTAAGGGCCCTCATCATCTTACCCAACAGTAG
>JASFKF010000185.1:0-4914 GCA_050118775.1 Syntrophobacterales bacterium | reverse complement strand
TGAATGGATCTCGGCGGGATTTCCTTCGGGGATCATAAAAACTATCCGGTTGTGTAGATAGAGGAAATAGTCTTTTCCAGAGATGAAATTTTTTTCCTCCAACTGCTTCATAGCAGCCTCGGATACTGAGGCGTACACATCGGGCCGCACATCGATGAGTTGGTCTCTAAAAACTGCCCCCCCTGCCAGGATCTGCTTCAATTCTAGCCCTGGTGGGAGAGTTTCATAAAAAATTCTATTGATTTCAGGATGTTGACTCTGAAATACTCCCAGCAATTCCTCCATTACCATGAATTGGTTCCCAGCCACAAAAAGCACCAAGTCGGCGGAATCGACAAATTCCAAGTTATGAAGGTCGTCTCCCCTATCATCTGGTATGACTGGATAGGCTGTTTCTATTTTCATTCCGTTTTCTCCCATGAAGTCGCTGAAGCCGTTCAATTCGTAAACGGTGAACGGTAAGCTGTGGAAATCCTCCATTCTTAACTCTTAACTTGGAACTTGAAACTTGGAACTTGAATCTCCTGACCTCTGATATCTGTCCTCTGTTCTTCTCGTCTCGCCCGGCCTCCCGTCTCGCCCGTCTCGCCTCTTTCTCTATGCCCTATGCCCCATGCTCTGTGCCCTCTGCCATGAGCTTTAGTTGCGCAGGAGTCAAGTACCAGCGGAGTTTTCCCTCGTGGGTGGGCAGTTTTTCCACATCGATCCTGCCGATCCCACCTCTTTCGAATTTAATTGTGGCCTTTGACCCTAAGGTCAGAAGGGCCGAAGCTACCTCAGCTAAAGATGGCAGATGCCCGGCAATCAAGATCGAGTTTTTTTCATCAAACTGCTTCAGGTAAGCAATAGTCTCGTCGGCCGGCGTCATGGCCTTGACCTTTTCCGTCTCCACTATACTCTCAACAGGAAACCCCACAGCCTCTGCAACTAATGCCGCAGTTTGTTGGGAACGGGTCTTGGGACTAGCGATGATTACATCGAATTTTAGACCCATTTTCTTAATGGCTCGAGCTGCCTTTGACACCTGTCTCTTCCCATCTGGACTAAGCGGTTCTTCAGGATCCTCATCCTTCGAAAGATTGGGGCCATGTTGCATTAGATAGATTTCCATTGGTGTCACCTCCCCTTCTTCGCATAGCGCATAGCGCATAGCGTAATTTACTCAAATCGTTCAAATCGCTAAAATCACTGAAGTCTCGGCTTCGCCGCTTCTCCGTCTCTTCCTGTCCCCGTATCGCCCAGGTGTGCCCGGTGCTTAGTGCCTAGTGTCTAGTGTCTAGTGTCTAGTGTCTAGTAAGCCCTTGAGATATCCCCTCATACCCCTAGCAGGTATCTAGATCTTTAAAGAAATCAATACCTAATTCGGGTGGTAGCTTGGCTAACATTAAACTTGATTCAGTCTTAGACAGTACCTGAAGTGGTAGGCTACCGCGCATTCGATGGTGTACATCATGCTTTAGGCTGGCCCCCATTACAACCACAGAGTCAACCCCTGCCTCTTCAACTATAAGGTCCTGCGGACGATCTCCCTCCCGCAGGAGTAGGTCACCTTTTTCCCCACAACGATCTAACCATGCCCTTGCTCCCTCTAAATATTCTTTGCCTTGCCTAATTTCTTCATCTGTGAGGCCGGGCTGCCTAACCCAAATCAAGTCCACATTCTCCTGGGTTGCAGGTAAAAGCTTCTTCAACAAGGGAAATAGCCTTCTAGCGGAAGGAGAAGCGTCTGCACACACCAGAAATCTGCTGTTTAAGTCACCTTCCCGCACCAGCAAGATAGAACCATGTAAATCCAGAACTAATCTGCGTGCTCTATCCCCTGAAACAAATCGGCCCAAGCCACTGCGTCGGGGCGCCGCAATAACCACCAAATCGTGACGGTGCTCATCCACCTCGTAATTCAAAACTTCTGTCAGGTGTCCATAGCGTTCGTAAAATGGCACGCGGCTCCCAGAGGGTGTTTCAGCCAAAAATAGATAACCATTCCGCACCGCACGAATGTTGATACTTTGGGGCAAAAGAAAACCCGCATCTATTAGCCCATTCATCGCCTGGGTGAGAATTTGGATTCCCGGCTGGAGCTCGTGCCATCTTTCCATGGGAAGATCTACACCCACTGGTGGCGGTTCCTCGGTGGCAGGAGTGGTGCTGCGCACTGTAAGAAAGGTTATCTCAGCGTTGAGCTTCACAGAAAGAGTAGTTCCAATGTGTAGCACCTTCTCATTAGCGGTCTTGTCATCCAGGTAAATAAGAATCTTCACCTCAGCCTCCATCCTTGACCCTGGGTGCTCTGCACTGCCGTGGTTGTATCCCTTCACCCAATATTTCCCAATTTCCCTGCTTGAGCTCAGGGCATTCGACGAATACCATGTATTCACAAGTTGCACAAATTGACGGGCAGAAAGATTCACGCATGGCTTGCCGAATGGCGGCCCCAGTAGCAGTGCGGAAATGGCTTTCTCCCACCTCACGGAGTAGGCCGGAATTCTTGAATACTTGAAAGATCCGGGGCTTGACCCCGGCGAAATACAAGCCTCCTCCCCTCTCCCGCACCTCCTCTAGAAGGATTTCTAGAACGTGTATGCCGCTGGCGTCCAATATATTAGCCTGGTGCAACCTAATTAAAAGATTAGCCATATGGGGATGGTTTTTGAGTCGTCGCTGTAGATCTTCCAAGACAAAGGTTACAGAGCCAAAGAACACGGCACCTTCAACCGTAACCATATCCATCTGACAGCAGATTTTACCGCGGGCCGAACCTACCATTTTACCCGTGCCCAGATCCGGCACAACCGAGTGAATGCGAGGATGAGAAGTTTCGGCCAAATGCAGTCCAATGGAGAGTAAGACTCCAACGTAAATTGCAAACTCGAGGTGCAGAAAGAGAGTCGAGAGGAAGGTCACAACCAGTACCGCAGCGTCTCCCCGTGTGGCGAGAATGGCCCTTTTGATGTCTTCCTTTCGTATCATATCGTACGCCACCACCATAAGCACCCCAGCCAAGGCAGCTACCGGCAGCTTTGAAGCAAGGGGAGCCGCTAACAGAACTACCCCTGCCACTGCTACTCCCGAAAGAACCCCGCTCATAGGCGTTTTACCTCCGGAACGAAAGTTCACTGCCGAACGGGTGAAAGAGCCACTTCCCGGATAGCCGCTGAACAGTGAAGCAGCCATGTTGGCCAACCCCTGGCCGATAAACTCCTGGTTGACGTTGAGACGTTGGTGGGTCTGCCCGGCTATTGATTTTGCTATGGATACTGCCTCCATGAGTCCGAGTATGGCTATGGCAAGAGCTCCGGGCGCAAGATCTGCGATATCCACCTCAATCTCGAGGCCGTGGATGTCAGGAAAATGAAAAGGTGGCAGGCTTTGCGGAATGGCTCCAACCACCGCTACCCCATGAGCATCCAATTTAAAGAGCCCAACTAACCCTCCAATCACCACCAAGGCGATCAATGTCCCAGGCCATGAAGATCGCACCGTTCGAAGTGCTACTATAACTGCCACAGTTCCGAGGCCGAGTGCGAAAGTAATGATGTGGGTTTCGTGTATATGGCTGGCAATCTGTGCCAGGGATTCAACAAATATGCTAGTTTTCTCGAGATTTAAACCGAGGAGATTGGGAATTTGCTTGAAACCAATCAACACGGCTGCACCCGCGGTGAATCCCAGAATTACAGAATGGGAGACAAAATTCAACAGGGAGCCCAATCGGGCCAATCCCATAGCAATCTGAATCAGTCCCACCATCAAGGCAAGGAAAAAAGCAAGCTGAAGATAATGGTCGCTACCGGGTTGGGCCAACTGGATCAGCGTGCTTAAAACCACCAGTGAGATTGCCGTGGTTGGCCCTGTCACCAGCTGAGCTGAACTTCCCCACAAGGAACCAATGATGGCCGGTACAATAGCAGCGTAAAGTCCGTACTGTACTGGGAGACCGGCAATGAGAGCGTATGCCATACATTGGGGCACCGCCACTACTGCCACGGTCAGACCTGCACCTAGATCCGCTTTAAAGTACCGTCCACCGTATCCCCGAATCCAGGAAAAGAAAGGGAAAAAGTCCGCTAGCCGTGGGTGGTGCATAATTTCCTCAGCAAAAAATGCATAGCAGTTCACTGTTCACTGTGGCCTTGACACCTTTAAACTCTCTGGACACTATCACCTGCCTAATTTCAGCAGACCCTCAATCCTACCCGTTTTTCAGTCCTCCGCCTAGTCCTCCAGGTAGTCCCTTTGGAAATCTGCCAATAAATTGGCCACCTCACCCTCTCCAACATCAGACCATTTCACGTAAGCGTCAGCCACCGCAAAGCTAAAGCCGCCCCTAATGTTGGCACAATAAAGGGTGTCCACCTCACTGGCTATCCTCCTGATTGAACTCTCATAACCGGTGGGCACTGCTATATTGAGGCTGCCTATACCTGTTTTCTTCAGGGCTTCAATAGCCACAAGCACGGTAAAACCCGAAGCAAGTCCATCGTCTACCAGTATGGCCTCCTGTCCAGAAAAACCTGGCCAGGTCCCTGCACCCCAAAGAGTTTTCACCCGCTTTGCAACTTTTTGCGAGGTTTTAGCTATTCCCTCTTGAATCTGCTCTTTAGTAAGCCCAAACCGTGCCACTAGATTATCGTTCAACCGCACAGTTCCGTCAAAGGCCACGGCACCATAACCGGCCTCCGTGTTCCATGGCAGAGTAATCTTGCTCACCACCGCCAAGTACAATGGTAGGTTCAATCGTTCTGCCATTACCTTTGCCACCGGCACTCCTCCCGCGGGAATGGCCATTACAGTGGCATCACCACCGGTGTGGTCCTTGAGCATCTTAGCAAGTATTTCTCCCCCATGATCACGGTCCCGAAAAACAGCTATTCGGTCACGGAGTTCAGGCAAATCCACAACATTTTTGGGTAG
>JASFKF010000184.1:0-4918 GCA_050118775.1 Syntrophobacterales bacterium | reverse complement strand
AGCAACCGAAAGGAAAACACGAACCGACCAAAGACAACAATAAAAAAGTTCCACTGAGTAAAAAGACCATTACAAACTGGATTGCCTCCCTCTCAATCGGCTTAATCGACAGATTCTACTTTAATCTACACTTTTCCCCCTGAGAGCCAACCACAACATCTGGGATTGAACTATTCATTTTTTAAAGAGCCTGCGTAACTTCCCTCCTAACCCTACTGGTGCATAGCTAATTCCCTGGCATGTTTTCTGCACATTAATCTAGCTAGAAAATTGGTCCCAACTAACCGAATATGGAGTTACTAATGAAAAAAGTCCTAATAGTCCTCTTCTTTCTCTTTGTAACTGCTTGCACCCACGCTCCAGAATATCCACTTCCCGACTCACCTTATTTCGCAACTGCCTCAGAGCAACGCTGTGCAATTCAATGTCGGCAAGCGGATTATGACTGCAAAATGGATTGCATAGGAACCAAAAGTGAACAAGTTGATTGTGTTTCTAAATGCAACCAGGGACTAGATCTGTGCTACCAGCTTTGTGCAGTGGTATTTGAGTTGTAATTGTAATATCGGGGAGAAAGGTTCAATGGTCTCATGAAAGATAGACGGCAATTCCCACGAGCAGATGTTAAGTGGCCTGTGACTATTATATCCCCTGAGCAACAACCTCCTGGCGAAATAAAAAGCATCAGTCAAGTGGGTGCATCCATTTACTGCCAAAAACTACCTCCCCCAAGAAAAGAACTCTCCTTGGAGATTCAACCACCCAATCACCCGTCATTTTTAGTCTTTGCCAAACCAATTTGGGTAGTTGACGTTGACTCCTCAGAAAGCCCATACCGATTTGTCTTTGGTGTCCAATTTGAATACATCTCCGAAGATGACATTCAGTTCCTTGGTGATATTCTTTCCAAACAATCGCATTGATAGAGTGATATTTAGTCTGGATTATCATAGGGCAATTCATGCTCGTTCAATAACAGTCTCCTCTCCACCACGCTCTTCTAGACTCACACAGCGATTCTCGGAATAGCTCTGTCACAGTTAAACACTAATTCATAATCACCTCTAATTGCCGCCTTGATTTCATCTGGCACTGATGAGTCAATTAATCGCATTCGCAACTTAACCTAGGCAACTAAGGCATTCTTGACGTCCACACAGATGTAGTGTGCTTCCCACTTCTCGGAACCATCCCTGCACTTGCCCTTGCGGTTGATGAACACCCACCATTCACAGGACTTTTGACTTTTGCTCTTGCAATTACAGCTACTTAAATCAGCTTGTTCAATTTTACTATTTATATAGTTTAAACTATCAACGATACAAATTAAGGTTATCACCCCTTTTTTTAAATTTCACAACCAGCCTTTATTGTCGCAGGCTGCCGCTTGGTAGCGTTTCCGTAGCCCCGAAGTAAGAGACACGCTACAATCCTTGCCTTCGTTGGTCTAGGCTGTTGGAAAAGTGAGTGGAGGCTTTTTTCTTGCTATTTGTCAGCCATTTTCTGTAATCTTATTGCGATTCATAAGGCCCATAAATAACTAGCATTGACTGAAGAGAGGAAGAACCGCAAAAACAATCCACCCAAGGAAGAATTGGAAACATGTTAGTTGAGTCAGCAGAGATTGCAGTCATTTCAGAAAAGTCTGTGTTTGAAGGCGGGTTGGATACACCTGGTATTCTGACTATTTTGGGTTCATTCACTGGAAGTATAAAGTCTGGCACCCTGGAGATTGGCAAGGATGGAAAAGCTTTCGGTAATGTTGAAGCTGAGAGTGTAACCATCGCTGGTTATTTTGAAGGTGAGATTGTTTGCTACGGTCTCTTAACGATTGCCAAAACGGGCACGGTGAGAGGAAGGGTAGCATACGGTTCTCTGTCAGTTGAACTTGGCGGCCTATTAGACGCTGAATTTTTCCATTTAGAATCTATGGACAAGAAATTAATCCCTTTCCATCCCCAAAAAGTTAAGACCAAAAAGTACAAGAAAAAGTCATCCAAAAAATGACTGAGTAGTGCCAATGAAAAAAGCTAAAACTACGTTCCCTCCAGAATCCCCCAAGCAGTGTCCATGCGGTCATAAGCATATTTCTTGGTCTACAGACGATGACCGCATTTTCTGTTGGGACTGCAACCGTAGATACTCCTTAATTGACTGTTTTAGATCACCAGAGAAAGAACTTTCTGACTCTGGGAAGTCCAATTACTAGTCTTGACCCTAACGAAATCAGACGAGTCAAAGTCCACCCTAGCAAATGCCTCAGGTGCAAGCTCACCGTAATGGTCAAGCAATCTGATAAAGTGTGTCCTGCTTGTGGGAGTTCGTTGACCATTCCTCAGCAGCTTTGACTTACTCCTACATCTTGTGCCAGACTAAATTCCAGAAAAGTGTGAATTTAAGGGATGTAATATACAGTTCGTTCCGTCCATTCTTGTAACTCAATTAGTACCGCATGGTTTTTATGTTTTTGACAGTCTGCTATACTGTTCAACCAAAAAGTTGGATGGTTGCTTTAATTGAAGCGTTAGAGTCGTTCCCTGACCGTGAGGACGGACAATGAAGTTGGATATAAAGCTTTTTGCATCTTTGCAGAAATACATGCCCGATATGGAAAGATTAGAACTGAATGGCAGTTCTAAAGTACTTGATTTACTGAAAAGAATCGGTATCAGTTCGTCTGAGGTAAGCATCGCTCTCGTCAACGGCCAGCAGGTAAAACTTGATCATACTCTAGACGAAGGCGATACGGTTGCAATTTTCCCACCCATCGCAGGAGGATAGCTTGGCCAAGATCACCCATGATGATGAGTTATTATCCAAATTGCTACAAGAGCAAGTGGAAATCACCGGGGAGGTGGAGAAAGCCATTGACCTGCTGGTAGCCGAACAGGGTATTCCAAAACGGATTGCAGAGTCACTGGCTTGCGCTCTCGACATCTTCCCAAAACGGTACGAACTTAATGCCGGCACCTTTGGCAGCATGGGTCAGAGAAAACTCTTGCGCTCCAAGGCCATGGTAGCAGGTTTGGGAGGTCTTGGCGGTCATGTAGTGGAGCAACTCGTAAGGTGTGGTCTGGGCATTTTGGTGGGTGTGGATGGGGACCTATTCGATGAGACCAATCTCAATCGGCAACTTTACTCTGATCTCCAAACAATCGGTCTGAGGAAGACAGAGGCAACTCGAAGAAGAGTTGCAGCAATAAATGATGCGGTGGACTTTCATCCCTTAGTTCTTCCGGTTGAAGACCTGGAAGATGGAGCCTATGACGGGGTGGACCTAATTTTCGACTGTCTCGATACCATACCCTCCAGGCTTCATCTGCAGGAAGTGGGAGAGCGTCTGAGCATTCCCCTTATCCACGGTGCCATAGGAGGTTGGTACGGTCAAGTGGCTACGGTGTGGCCTGGAAGTAAACTACTGAGCAATCTCTATGGGACAAAGAAGGAGGGGATCGAAAATTTTTTGGGGAATCCGCCTTTTACTCCCGCCTTTATTGCCAGTATCATGGTGAGCGAGGGAATAAAACTGCTGTTGGGTAAAAAGGAACGAGAAAGCACAGTCCTCTTCGCAGACCTTATGAACAACCAGTGGCATTGCGTCAGACTTTAGCCCTCGTTGTTCTCTAAAGAGCTGCCACCCTGATATGTGGGCACAGCTATCTTCGATTGACAAATCTTCTACAGCCACGAAGAGGTAATAGGTTATGGGTAATAGGTCATAGGTGAGAAACATCCCACAACCCATTACCTATGACCCATAACCCGCAAATCAAGTTTTTGGCTTTTTGGATTTACATTGTGAATCCTTGACTGTAGTATAAAAATTCAGGGATTTTACTGCCAAACCAAATTCTTTAAACCGTTTTCAAGACTTACTGTTCACTTGCAAGCGTCTGCACGAATTAGTCAGATGGTGCGGTTATGGAAGAGGGTCGAGCCAAGAGGAAGTGCCCGCGAATCCCGGTCTATCTCGACGTGCGGGTTGATCTGAAAGACGGAACCGCAGTGAAGGGCAAGGTCATAAACCTCAGCACTGAAGGCATTTGTATTAAGATGGACGATCCCATTTTCGCCAAAGAAGAGATAACAGCAGAGTTTTTAGTTCCAGACACTCTCAATTCTGTACGCTTAGGTGGGGAAGTGGTGTGGTACCGCTTCGATAAAAAAGCTGCAGCAAAACAGGAAAGAGTCCATTTTTCTGGTGTAAGATTTCTCGACCTGGGAGAAAGTCATAGAAGTTTGATCCGTTACTACACCCTAAAAATGCTCCACGATGTGGAAATGGTGCGAGAGCAGGGAATTGACCGAGTGCTAAACGATGTTCTCAACTTGCCGTCCAAGGAAAGAAATGATGCTCTCCGCATTCTTCAGCAGAAAGGATTGATTACAGAGGAGCGTAAGGCGGATCTTAGGCGGTCCCACTAATCCAAAATAATCGCGGCAACCATCTTCACGAGGTCTTGTTCAGCGCTCAAGAACTTTCCTGGTTTTTTGTAATTAAGGTTTCAACTTCCCTGACCAACTCGGTCACCATCTCACTGGCCTTACCCTGAAGAAAGATGTCTGTCAAATAATTGGTGAGTACAGTCGGTTCCACATTAACTTCAATGATAGTTGCTCCAGTGCTTTTGGCCTTTTGAGGAATCGTATTTGCGGGAGCCACCTCTCCCGAAGTGCCTAATATTAGTAAGGCTTTACAAGTTGATGCCAATTCGTAGGACTCCTGTAAGGCCTTTGTTGGAATTGGCTCTCCAAAGAACACCACATCTGGTTTAAGGATTTTGCCGCAGCTGCACTTAGGAGGTATTTGTCCCCCCAGTTGATCTGAGTTGTATCGCTGTCTACACCAGAGACAAGAGAGAGTTTTGGAGTTACCGTGATATTCGATAACTCGGGTAGCACCACCATCCTGGTGAAG
>JASFKF010000183.1:0-4943 GCA_050118775.1 Syntrophobacterales bacterium | reverse complement strand
TTGAACATGGAACTTGGAACTACAGCAAACTGCGTCCTTGATTCGCTACTCTTTTGGCCTGAGCAGTAACACTGGCTTTTCACAGTGACGCACGATCTTTTCTGCCACGCTTCCTAGCAACCAGCGACCTAAACCACTTCGCCCGTGGGTAGACATGGAAATCAGGTCAATCTCATTACGCTTGCTATGGCTTAAGATCTCTTCAGCCACATCACCATACCGTACGTGCACCTCGGCATCAAAACCCTTGGCATTTAAGTCGGCAGCAATGGTTACCAAATACTTTTCGGCATTCCTAACTACCTCGACTTCTGCTTCAGTGGGGTCCTTTCCTGGAAAGACATGAGCACGGCATACCCGCAGTAGTATGATCTTTGCCCGCATGCAGGATGCTACTTTCTCTATTTCAGGAAGGATCGCTTCCGCCAGCTTGGACCCATCAAGGGGTATAAGGATTGATTTGTACATATCACTGACTCCCTAGTCATGTCGATTATTTGAGTAACGAGCCCTCACTGATTTTAGATTGCAGATTGTTGAATGATGATTTTATGTCATATACATTGTGTTAAAATCTACAATCTTAAATTTCAAATCTGCAATCTCTACAGCTTTTTCCACTTTTGCCGTTTTTTTCTCTCCTTCTTGGATAGTCTTCTTGCTGGTCCCTTTTTGCTTGTACCTTTGTCAGGACTCCAACCTTCGCCCTCATCCTCTCCTTCAATTCCCTTGAGATTGGCATAGAATGACATTTCTACTTTTGCTTCAAACTCTTCTGAAGCCATCACCACAGATCCACACGATTCAGCGTAGCTGGCTAACTCTCCATCTGCGGTCACTACAACAACTTTTTCGCCTTGATCACGGCAGATCCTTTTAATTACCGAGTCTGCAGATTTGCCTTGTCCGGAGTAAATGATTCCGATGCCCTTTTGCTGCGTCTTTTCTTCAGCTAGAGTCACCTTGTCAGCACCGTCGAAAACAACGGTAATTCGGTGTCTCTTCAGGCGCTTGTAATGTCGCAACCTCTCAACTAATGCCTCCCTTCCGTGTTCAAGGGACAATTCTTCCGCACCACTGAGCGACGGGGACCGGCGAATTAAATTGTATCCGTCAACAACCACATGCACACTCATCATTATACCTCTTCTGGCCAGACTATACTCGAATCTTCTAAGGTAAAACCTGGAGAACAAGCTTGAGCAAAAGACTAGCGGATGTGGGAGGTGCGATAGAGACTCTTGATTAACATCTCACATCCCATATCTCATACCCCAAAACTCAGATTTACGCTTGGACGGTCTAAAGGAGCTGATATATGGCAAGCCGAGTTTAATATGAAATTTTAACTAAATGTTGTCTCGACTTGGAAGGGAAGGACTCAGACAAACTAACCCTTTGAAGTTGAAGATCCTCGCCAAAATAAATCCAGAATACGTTGGAGGTCATCGTCAGAATAAAAATCAATCTCTATTCTACCTCTCTTGCCGCGGCGAGTAATGCTTACCTTGGTACCGAAATAACGAATTAGTCGATCGAGAATTGCCCGCATATGGCTATCAAGTTGCGGAACAGCCTTTGATTTTTTCTTTCTCGCCTGCAGATCTCGCACCAGTTTCTCTGTCTCTCGCACGGAAAGGCCCTTTTTTACTATTGCATCGCGTGCCTGTAACTGGAGATCCGACCTAGACAAGGCCAACAGTGCCCGAGCGTGCCCCATGCTCAAGAGCCCATCCACTAGGTCAACGCGAATCTTCTCCGGCAACTTGAGAAGACGAATCATATTGGCCACGGTGGAGCGGTCTTTGCCAATCTTCTTGGCAATATTCTCCTGACTCAGGTCAAATTCCTGTTGAAGCCGACTATAAGCTTCTCCTTCTTCAATGGGATTTAGGTCCTTTCTCTGAATGTTTTCAATCAGGGCAAGCTCGAAGGACTCGGGCTCAGCGCTTTCTTTGACAATTACAGGTACTCTCCGGAGACCGGCAATTTGTGCCGCCCGCCACCGCCTCTCTCCGGCAATTAGCTGGTACCCTTCTTCCTTGCTCCGCACTAGAAGTGGTTGGAGTATGCCCCTTTCGCGTATCGACTCAACCAGTTCTTCAAAGGCCTTGTCCCGCACGTTTTGCCGCGGTTGGTATGGATTGGGGCTGATCTCCTCAATACCGCAAAAAAAGAACTTGTCACTAGTTCGTGCCAGGAGATCTGCGTCAGGAATTAGTGCCCCCAAACCTTTGCCTAATCCCTTTTTTTTGGTGTTCCGCTCCATAAACTCACATGCCTATCTTTTAAGTGTTATGGGTAATCTTCCACCAGCGATCAGCTAAAAATTTTGAGCTGTTTTTCGCCACCTTGGTCGAGATCGCGGCTGGAAAAGTGGCTCCCACTGACGACATGTTCACATTTGCAGACAGTGGTCTGAGGTTAAGCCACGAAGATCACAAAGCACACAACAGAAAAGTATTAAAAACTCGAAAACCTTTGTGTACTTAGTGGTGAAATCTTATCGTTTGTCTTCTGTGCTCGCTGCGGCCGAGAGCGTGGTTAACTATTGTTGTTACTTGACTCACGCCTGATTACTTCTTTGGCAAGTTCCAAATATGCTCGCGCTCCCGTGGAATTTACGTCGTATAGTAGGGCAGGCTTGCCGTGACTAGGACTCTCACTTAAGCGCACATTACGAGGTACCACCGTTTTGAAAACTCGCCCCTTGAAGTGACTTCTAACTTCGCTTGCCACCTGATGGCAGAGATTGTTACGGCTGTCGAACATGGTAAGCAAAATACCCTCAACTCCCAGGCCGGGATTTAGCGTTCTCTTGACCAACTGGATGGTTCTGAGCAATTGGCTCAGTCCCTCCATTGCATAGTACTCACACTGCAAGGGGATGATAACTGTCTTGGCTGCCGTAAGGGCATTGACCGTCAACAAGCCCAGTGAGGGCGGGCAATCCATAATGATGTAGTCGTACTGGGAGACCATGCTCCTAAGACCATGTCCCAATATCTTTTCTCTTGCCTCTAGGACCTGCAGTTCAACCTCGGCGCCAATGAGTTCTCTGGTTGCAGGGATGAGATGTAGATATCGTAAAGCCGTTGAGCAGACTGTTTCCGAGGGTTGAGTCTCGTTGATCAGTAACTGATAAAGGTCTTTGTCGATCTGCTCTCGCTGGATACCCAAGCCGCTGGTAGCGTTCCCTTGTGGATCACAGTCCACCAGAAGAGTCTGCCTCTTGGCCACAGCCAGCGATGCCGCCAGATTTACAGAAGTAGTGGTTTTCCCCACTCCCCCCTTTTGATTGGCTATGGCAATGATTTTGCTCATAACTCTTACCTAATCTCAGATTGATCTGACTTCATAAAGAAGTAATAGCCATGCCCAGATGATTTGGAAAGAATTCTGGCCGATTCCCTAACTCCCTGCCGCCCATTGGCAAATAATTCTGGCACACAATAGCACACCAAATTCAATTTTTAAAGTGAAATGGAAGCTCAACCGCGGCTTAAAGATTGGTTTGACAATGCGTAATAATCACAGTGTATTATCTTCTAATTTGGTTAAGATCAGCTTGGAATCCCTGACTATTTTTTGCCAGTAACTGTCAAAGTGTTTCACGTGAAACATAGACAGCTGTAAAAGTCCTTTGGGTGAACTAGGAAGATGTTTATTTGCCCTTTCTTTATAGGGTCAAACTTTGTATCATTACCCTTCGTCACAAAAAACAGTGTAGGGAGGATACTGGTATGGCGCTGGTAAATGAACACTATCTGAAATTGAAAGCTGGCTACCTTTTCCCAGAAATAGCCCGTCGAGTTCAGGCCTTTACCAAGGCAAATCCGGAAGCTGAAATAATTCGGCTAGGCATCGGTGACGTAACTCAACCCCTGCCGCCCGCGGTAATCAAATCCTTGCACCAAGCTGCGGATGAGATGGGCCGCCCAGAGACATTCAGAGGTTACGGCCCTGAGCAGGGCTATCAATTTCTCCTGGATCTCATCATAGCCAATGACTATGAGGCCAGAGGTGTTAGTCTGGAATCTGATGAGATCTTCGTCAGCGATGGCTCCAAATGCGATAGTGGCAACATTCAGGAAATCTTTGCGGTGGACAACCTTATCGCTGTGACTGATCCGGCATATCCGGTTTACGTGGACACCAACGTCATGGCAGGTAGAACCGGAAAGGCTGATGATAAAGGACGTTACCATGGGCTATATTACATGCCATGCACCGAGGCCAATGACTTCTTGCCAGAGTTGCCAAGCACTAAGGTAGATATCATTTATCTGTGCTTTCCCAATAACCCTACTGGGGTAGTGGCGAGTAGAGAGATACTGCAAACATGGGTTGACTACGCCCGGGAAAGCCAGGCGGTAATCCTCTTCGATGCCGCCTACGAAGCCTATATCACCGAGGAGCAAATTCCCCATTCCATATATGAGATTGAGGGCGCTAAAGAATGCGCCATCGAGTTCAGAAGCTTCTCGAAAACTGCCGGGTTTACCGGCACCAGGTGTGCTTACACTGTAGTTCCTAAAGATTTGATGGCCAGTACCTCTTCGGGAGAACCGGTGAGCCTCAACAAACTCTGGAACCGTCGCCATACTACCAAATTCAACGGCGTATCCTATCCCGTCCAGGTCGCCGCTGCTGCTGTGTACTCAGACGAAGGTAAGGCTCAAGTGCGAAACCTCATTGATTATTATATGGAAAACGCCCGGATAATTCGGCACACTCTCAGTGCTGCCGGTTTTTCCGTGTACGGCGGCCGAAATGCTCCTTATATTTGGATGAAGACTTCTAATGGTCTGAGCTCCTGGGAATTCTTCGATCTTTTGCTGGCCGAACCGCACGTGGTGGGGACTCCTGGCTCAGGGTTCGGGCCGTCTGGTGAGGGTTATTTTCGCCTAAGTGCTTTTGGTAGCAGGGAAAAAACCGAGGAA
>JASFKF010000182.1:0-4945 GCA_050118775.1 Syntrophobacterales bacterium | reverse complement strand
CGCTCGTCCAGACTGCAGGCTCGCATACCCACGTTCTTTAGTAAGAATAACCACCACAGCAGGATTGACTTCTTTAAACACTTTGCTCAGAGTGCCTGCTCCGGCAAGGGAATGGAGAGCTAAGAAACTGATGAGAAGGAAGAGTAGAAAAAGCTTAACTCGCATAACGATTCCTCTGTTGTTAGGTGCATGTAACTGATAATCCAATTTATTTTTCCGAGGAGTTTCTCGAGTCTATTTCCACAAATTGATTTTTAAGATTCACAAACTTAATGGGCATTCAAAAATTGTTTCTAAAAATAACCACTGAGCTGTAAGTTAATAACGCAGTCAATATTTAGCAAGTGGGCAATCAAATAGTCGTAAAGTTCAGATTTTTGTTACATGGGTGTTCGAGGAGCTGCTGGCACTCATCTGGCCAAGGGCAAAACGCATCCTGCGAACCATTCGACTGCGCTCAGGACAGGTAGCGAATAGGGTGCGATATTAAGTGGGTCAGAAGGGTGGGACTATTTTGTGGAGTTGAGTTTTGCTTTGTAAAATTGCTCTACTACATTGCGCAAAACCTGGTGCTGAGGGGCGGAGGTTTCGGTGAATCGCACACCCATTCCCGAGGGCATGCTATTGGGTTTAGAATCGTGAGGGGCTGACCAGGCGACCTCTGCAGGAATCTCAAAGGGGCGGTGGTTCGGGGCCATAATAAAAAGCCTAAGCTTATCTTTGGGACTCAAGGGCAAGTCACAGCTAATGAATGCCCCTTCATTACTTATATCCCTGGTCTCCGCTACAATGACCCCTCTGTCAGTTATTATAACCACGGGCCATTTCACCCTGACCCTGGTGGGCGTTCTGCGTTCAGTTGCCATAGTTGTTTCCAGCTACAGGTATCACCGTGATTAGTTTAATGGCCAATATAGGTGCAACCTCTGTGCCATAAAGCTCTGAACGCTTTGTTGAATCTAATTTAAAAAACCTCGCTTCGGCCTGAGCCAAAGGAGGTTCATATATGAGAGTTAGTGATGTGTAGTTAATATGATCCTGGACTTGTACTCCCGTGGTGTTCGGCACCATGAGCTTTTTCGAATTCGTGCCATTCGTCATGGTCAACCACCTTGTCCTTGTTTGTATCCAGAATCTCAAAAACCCTAGGTTCCGCCTGGGGGAAATAGTCTTTGAACTCTTCCCAGGTAACGATACCATCGCTATTGCTATCGACTTCGTGAAAGTGGGCCTCATAGGATTTGGGATCCGGTAGGTCCGTCTGGTGAAATTTTTGTTTTTTGGCACAACCAAGAGAATGTGCCAATAATAGTGTAAGGGTTAAGACTATTGCTATTCGTTTCATCGGCTTTCCCTCCAACCTGTACATTTATCTAATTTGTATTTTAACGTAAGGTAAAAACTAATAACAGGAGAGCCTTTGTCAATAGGGTATATGGGTAAGCTCTAGGAGTATTGGAGTGTTGAGATACTGGAGTAATGAAAACCCAAGAAACAATTTGCGCAAGGTATCTGTTTGTCCAATACTCCATTTCTCCATTACTCCACTACTCTAGGTTTTGGATAGATGCAACTTGAGTTTAGAATTTTTCTGAAGTATGGTTTCACCCACAACCAGACCAGGCTGAATCCAATGATACCACTTCGAGACACGACTAGTTCTAAGGGCTACCCCATAATAAATATTGCGCTAATCGTCAGCAATGTACTGGTGTTTCTGATCCAGTTAGGGCAAGGGGAAGCATTACAGCAATTTATTATTACCTACGGACTGGTTCCAGTCCGTTACTCGGTACCAGCAGTTGCTGACCATTTTAGCCTGGGTCAACAGGTTTTTGCCTTCCTGTCCTTCATGTTTCTCCACGGTGGCTTTTGGCATCTCCTGGGTAACATGTGGATTCTATATATATTCGGCGATAATGTGGAAGACCGGCTGGGTCCGGTGAAGTATTTGCTGTTCTATCTTCTATGTGGTTTTGCCTCAGGCCTCACTCATTTATTCCTTAATTGGCACTCTCAGCTTCCAACAGTAGGAGCCAGCGGAGCAATTGCTGGAGTCATGGGTGCCTATTTTCTTCTCTATCCCCATGCCAAAATACTCACCTTTATACCCATTTTTTTCATCCCTTACTTTGTGGAGATCCCAGCCTTCTTCTTCCTCGGCATTTGGTTCGTCTTACAATTTCTTAGCGCTGCCGGAACCCCAGGTCACGGTGGAGGGATTGCCTGGTGGGCTCACATCGGGGGTTTCGTGTTTGGAATGGTCTTTTTGAAACTATTCTTGCGGGCTCCGGAAACGGGAATCGGCAGGCAAATACGTCAGAAAACCAGTAAGAAGAAGAGTAACCTGTTGCAATTAATAAAGCCTAAACGGGTGGACGATGATCCCCGAGTATATGGCACTCTCGTCATTACTCCATTAGAGGCCAGATTGGGAACCAGAAAAATTTTAAGTATTCCCTCAGGATCTAAAAAACGTATTCTAAAGGTGACAGTGCCACCCGGGTCCCGCGATGGCAGGGTCCTCCGACTTTCCGGCGCGGGTCTCAAGCTGGGAGATGGAACCAGACAAGACATATATCTCAAGATAAAAGTGGCTCAAGGGAATTGAGTTATGCACTAAACACACCCAAAGCACTTATCCACAGGGCTCAATAAAGTCCAGATTAAATACCTACTTCTCCACCAAGAGCAGGATTAGTTAAATGAGAATTCTTTGGCAAACCTTGGTGATTGTAATCCTGGCCCTGGTATCTGTCTCTTATACATTTGGGCAAGAAACGCTTTGGAATGAACTTAATCTTGAGCTAGCTGAACTATACCGGCAGGGAAAATACCAGGAGGCTACCGAAGTAGCTCAGCGTGCAGTGAAAGTGGCTGAGAAAACCTTTGGGCCAAATCATCCAAGAGTGGCAACGTCGCAGAATAACCTGGCAACCCTGTACAGAACTCAAGGCAGATACAGTGAAGCCGAGTCCCTGTACAAAAGCGCTCTAGATATTAAGGAAAGAGCTTTTGGGCCAAACCACCCAAAGGTTGCAACAGGGTTAAACAATCTTGCCGGAGTGTACAGAGCTCAGTCCGAATACGATAAGGCCGGACCGCTGTACGAGCGAGCTCTGGCCATAAGAGAACATACCCTGCCTCCGAATCACCCAGACGTAGGCCAGTCACTTAACAACCTTGCTCTACTGTACAAGCTCAAGGGAAACTATGGAGAGGCTGAACTATTGTACCGGAGGGCCCTGGCAGTTTGGGAAAAGACTTTGGGGCCGAACGACCCCAATGTGGCCACCTTACTGGAAAATATGGCAGAGCTATATGAGCAACTCGGAGAGATCGACAAAGCAGCAAAACTGAACAGCCTGGCCAGAGAAATCCGTCAACAGTCGCAATGGTAGATGCAACAAGTGGCTCAGGTCCATATACTATTTTGTGGTCCGCCTTTAGGCGGATCCATAAACGTCGGGACTAGAACAGATCGAAAAAATCATATGATACCCGGCCGGATTGCTTTTCCCATGCAATAAAAGACGCCTGGTTGCTCATTCCACGTGGATATCCCACCGTACCAGGATTGACGAAAGAGACTAGCATGATGGGGCTCTCTTCTAAAAGCTTTACGTAGACCTCTGAGTTTTGGGTTGGCAGGAGATGGCGATAATCAAATTTTCCTTCGGATAAAAGGAACTGAAAGACGCTGGGCATATGGGTATGCCCATAGAAAACTAATGTTGCCGGCAGGTGCTCCAACTCCTCAAAAAAATCCCTTTCCTGAAATAAGTATTTGTCGGGATCGGTCCAGGCTCCGTGCACAACACAGTATTCATCAGTTACCATGTTCACGGGGAGATTGCATAGATAGGTAAAGTTGTCTTCTGTAAGAACTGATTTGGTCCAATCGATTTTTTTGAGGGCAAATGGATTCCAGCCTTTGGCATCAGTCTGCCCACACACCAATCGATCGTGATTTCCAGAAATGGTGTAAATACTATGCGCACGAATAAACTCGACCACCTCATTGGGCTCATGGCCGTAACCCACAAGATCACCACAACAGATTATTTGCTCTATCCCCAGTGATCTTATTTTTTTATAAGAAAGTTCAAGGCCCCGGAGATTAGCATGGGGATCTGAGATGATTGCCACTCTGTCGGCCAATTGGATGGAGTGGTCAGCGGTTGCGGTAGTCATGCGATAAATTTCAGTACCAAGGCAAGGAATAATGCAATGGAGATGTTCTCATGCTTCGCCCTCAGTTGGCTGGGATCTTATCATTTCCGTCGGTATTTGTGGAGTTAATCTTAGTTAATGGTAGAATAATAAACATGCTGCACACTATCTATACCATCAAACACACATTCTTTTTGGAATTACCAGCCAGTGATGGACAGCAATTCATGAAATATCCAGGCTAGGGAGGTTAAAATGCAGAATTCAGAAGAAATAACTCCATCGAGAAAGGACATCCTCATCCGCTTGCTTTATACTTTGCTCTATCTTTTGATTTTTGAGATCATTAAACTAATTGTTCAGATAGCCGTAGTTTTTCAGTACATCTTTCTTTTAATAACCCTGGACTACAACAGGCCTGTCAGAGATTTCTCCAATAAACTAGCAAGTTACACCTACGACGTAATTCGTTATCTTACTTTGAACAAGAACCTGCGTCCTTTTCCATTCAACGACTACCCGGAACCGTTAGAGGAACCGGTGGAGCAGGTCACTTTCCGCTAAATAGGACTGAAAGAATAATGGCGGAGAAAGGAACAGGGAGATGGAAAAACGGCAGTTAGGTAAAACAGGGCTTGAGGTTTCGTCCATGGGCCTTGGCTGCATGGGCATGTCCGAATTCTATGGTAGCCAGAACGACGACGAGTCCGTCAGAACCATCCACCGCGCAGTGGAATTAGGGATCAATTTTTTTGATACAGCAGACATGTAT
>JASFKF010000181.1:0-4945 GCA_050118775.1 Syntrophobacterales bacterium | reverse complement strand
TACTCCTGATGACGAAATTAGGCGGTGGATTTGGATGGGTGGAGGGGTAGCCATCTACTTTATTGATTCATGGAGTCCAAAAAATCACCGTTGTTTTTCGTACCCGACAGCTTGTCCAACAAGAATTCCATGGCATCTACCGTATTTAGGGGAGAGAGAAGCTTGCGAAGGATCCAAATGCGGTTCAAATCGTCGGTGGGCAGTAAAAGCTCTTCTTTTCGCGTGCCCGAGCGGTTGATATCAATGGATGGAAAGATCCGCCGATCGGCTAGTTTCCGATCGAGGTGAATTTCCATATTACCTGTACCTTTGAACTCCTCAAAAATAACTTCATCCATCCGGCTGCCGGTGTCTATGAGTGCAGTGGCGATAATGGTGAGACTTCCTCCCCCCTCTATATTCCGGGCTGCACCGAAAAACCGTTTAGGTCTATGGAGGGCGTTGGAATCAACCCCGCCCGAAAGAATCTTGCCGCTGGGGGGCACCACTGTATTATAGGCCCGCGCCAAGCGGGTGATGCTATCCAGGAGTATGACTACATCTCGCTTGTGCTCCACTAAACGCTTGGCTTTCTCGATCACCATCTCAGCGACCTGCACGTGACGCTGGGCCGGTTCGTCAAAAGTTGAGCTCACTACTTCCGCCTTCACCATCCGCTCCATATCGGTGACCTCTTCCGGCCGCTCATCGATGAGCAGGACAATCATGTATATATTCTTGTGGTTAGCGGTAATGGCGTTTGCAATAGCCTGGAGCAACATGGTCTTCCCGGTTCGAGGCGAAGCCACTATGAGCCCCCTTTGACCTTTGCCAAGTGGGGTGAGCATGTCCATGACTCTGGTTGAATAGTTGTCAGGATCAGTTTCAAGGCTCACCCTCTCATCGGGATAAAGGGGAACAAGATTGTCAAAGAGAATTTTGTCCCTCGTATCTTCCGGGTCCTCATAATTTACCGCTTCAACTTTAAGAAGGGCAAAATAACGCTCGCCTTCCTTTGGTGGTCGGATCTGTCCTGAGACAGTATCCCCTGTTCGCAGGCCGAACCTTCTTATCTGTGATGGGGAGACATAGATATCGTCAGGACCAGGAAGGTAATTGTAGCTTTGTGCTCTTAGAAAGCCGAATCCGTCCGGCAGGGTTTCCAAGACGCCTTCACCGTAAATCAGGCCGTCCTGTTCAGCTTGTGCTTGGAGCAAAGCGAAGATCAGCTCCTGCTTGCGCATACTGCTGAAACCCTCAATGCCATACTCCTTGGCCATCTGTATAAGGCCTTTAATGTTCTGTTCTTTTAGTTGTACAAGATCCATACCTTGTTGCCCCTCTGCTTAGAGGGGCATTCCTCCTTTCCTCGTTTGACTATAAATTTATCTTTTAGTCTGCTTCGCCGTTCGTTGATTCTACTTATTAGTAGATCAAAGTGAGCAATCCCTGGTCTCGCAGCGGCGCATATTGAATCCAGCAGGGACCTGTTCGGCAAGGTTTTAAATGAAAGGCACAAAAGAATGGGGAACAATTTAAAGTAGCGCCGTAATCAAAAGTAATTTCTGTTTCCTCATTTTTACTTTCATCAAACTCCACTGACTTGGTGCCACCGTTATGAGGTTGCAACAAATGTCATTCGGAAAATTATTCCCGCTAGACAATTAGTTGATTGAAATCAAAGACCTCGTCGGGAGTTCTATTGGCGGCTCAATAGCCAAGATTCGAATTAATTGGTTTAGGAAAACTCCTCAGGCAGGATGTTCTGCAAACCGCTGATTTTTGTTTATGTGCAATATCAATTTAAAGCAGAGCCCTAACAGTGTCAAGTCTTTTTTGTCTTAAGGTGATGGTCTATACCTCTCCGCGGTGGGAAATAACCAAGAAACTGATAAATCAGTTATTGTCATCGGCTTCGTCTGCAATCTGATCCGATAGTTTTGCCCTGCAGGCGATTATAAGTTTCTCTAGTTCTCTCTGAGTGCTGGAGGGTAAAACATCCATGTAGCCAGTCAGAACACCTTCGAAGCGACCCAATGCCGCGCTATAGTGTTTGGCCTTGTAGTAGAAACGTCCTACATATAACTCGTGTTCTGCTAGGAGCTTACGACAATCATTAATTTTTTTTGTTGCCTCATTAGCATAGGCTGAATCGGCATGCTCTTTTAGGAGCCTTTCGAAAGAGAGGACGGCCAAACGAGTCGGCGTCTGGTCACGATCTTTGCTTAGCATTTGTTCATAGTAACAGAAGCCGATCTGATACTTAACGTAAGGAATAGCCTCGTTCTTGGGATGGAGCTGAACAAAGTCTTCATAGGCACCTATAGCTTCCGGATACTCCTTGCGATAAAAATGAGCGTCCGCAACCTTGAGTTCGGCGAGAATGGCGTACCGGCTGTAGGGGTAGCGCTCTTTCAGGGTGTTGAAGGCCTTTAGGGCATCGCTATAGTCCTCCTCCTCAAAGGATTCCATTCCTTTTTCGGCCAGTTCTTCAGCGCTCTCGACCTGCTTTCGACCGCTGAGACACGCACACCCAGCTAACCCCCCTGCCAGCCAGAGAAAAATAAGTGCTAAGGCAATTAAGGCAGTTTTCTGTTTAGCTTTTACAGTCTGAGCTTGATGGATAATTTGATCCACGGCCTTATTTCAACGGAAAAGGCCTTATCCCGATAATGTTATGCTCGGGACTCGGCCTCATTGCGATCAATCAAATTTTTCTATTTTCTAATCTAATGGGACAAGGGTCAACCTGGCTAAGACCGATCATGGCAGAACGGTCTGCCACAGGCTAGATTACCTTCTTGATGGCAGCATCAATTTGCGACTTGGAAACCGCTCCAGTTATCTGCTCGGAAACCTTACCTTCTTTAAAGATTATTAAGGTTGGAATGGCCCTAATGCCATACTGGGATGGAGTCTTGGGGCTTTCATCCACATTGCATTTGCTCACTTTCAGACTACCTTCATACTCATCTGCTAGTTCTGCGACTACAGGAGCGATGGCTCGACAAGGCCCGCACCACGGGGCCCAGAAATCCACTAGAACGGGTGTTTCCGACTGCAGTACTTCTTTTTCAAAAGTATCGTCACTGACCTCAATGATATTCTTATCCGCCATCATCAGACTCCTTCCTGGTTGAAATGAGGATTGGCCCCTTATAAGGGCCGACTACCTTGTGATGGTCACCTCCGTTTGTTCTGCAAGGCCCAGTTTATGGTGATTTTCCCTCGCCCCGAGCAGGTTGCGACGGTAAGCCATTAGCAATTCAGCCAAAAACGGATATGTCCACGCTGGCCAGCCAGCATGTAGTTGCTCACCCAAAGGGTGTATCCATCTATTCCGTCAACTTGGTGTTTACGAGGTGAGCCAAAAATTCGTGATCGAAACCCAGAATGCCAAGCTCTGGGTCATTAAAGTGTCGAATTTAAACATAGAGATAATTGTTTGTCAACGTTAACTTGGGCCAAAGCATAGGGCATGGAGCATAGGGCAAGGAGCCAGAAGTCAGAATCCAGAATTCAGGAGAAAGGCAATCAAACGCTTTTAACGATTTCAACGATTTGAACGGCTTGAACGATTTAGGCAACGGACCACGGACTACTGACACTAACAAACAATGCCTTGACATCATAGAGTGTTCCGGCCAAACTTGATGGCACAATCTAAGACAGGCAGTCAACATATGGCACGGGAAAGTAAAGTAAAAAGTCAGCATATTTGCCAACAGTGTGGCTTCCAGAGCCTTAAATGGTTAGGACGGTGTCCTGGATGCGGACAGTGGAATACCTTAGTGGAGGAAACCACTCTATCTTCTGGGGGTAAGGAACTGCCGCCGCCGGCTAGTCCACAACCAATCGACAGGGTGGAATTAGAGGATAGCCGAAGAATTTCCTCTAGGATAGTAGAACTGGATCGCGTTCTGGGCGGTGGTGTGGTGCCCGGGTCGGCTGTTTTGATAGGTGGCGACCCTGGCATAGGTAAGTCTACCATTTTGCTCCAGGCGCTTCATGGTCTTACGGCTACTGAGCACCCCATTCTCTATATATCCGGGGAAGAGTCCACTGTGCAGATAAAAATGCGGTCACAGCGGTTGGGCTTGACTTCGTCACATCTGTATGTGGTGGCTGAATCAGCCCTGGAAAATATTTTGCGTCTGAGTGATGAGCTTAGTCCAGCTGCGGTAGCGGTAGATTCAATCCAAACAGTTTACACCAACCAACTGGAGTCAGCCCCGGGCAGCGTTAGTCAAGTGAGACACTGTGCTGACCGCCTTATACAGGAAGGAAAACGGAAAGGACGGCCAACCTTTCTCGTTGGACATGTGACCAAGGAAGGTGCAATTGCAGGACCAAAAGTTCTGGAGCACATGGTGGACACGGTGCTCTACTTCGAGGGTGATCGCGGGCATGCCTTCCGCATTCTCCGAGCCACGAAAAACAGGTATGGCTCCACCAACGAGATCGGGGTATTCGAGATGAAGGACAACGGCCTTGAGGAAGTGGCCAATCCTTCAGAACTTCTGCTTGCCGAACGACCCCTCGATACACCAGGATCTACGGTAACGGCGGCAATGGAAGGTACCAGACCCATCCTGGTTGAGGTGCAGGCACTAACAAGCCCATCCAGCCTGGCGGTACCAAGAAGGACATCGATGGGTATAGATCACAATCGCCTGGCTCTGCTGGTGGCGGTCTTGGAGAAGAAAGTTGGGCTTTCCATGCTACATCAAGACATATTTGTCAATGCGGTGGGAGGTGTCCGAATTGATGAACCGGCTGTGGACCTGGCAATTACCACTGCGGTAGCTTCCAGCTTCTTGGATAAACCTGTGGATACTTATACCGTTCTTTTGGGAGAGGTTGGCCTTACAGGTGAAGTCAGGGCGGTTAGCCGGACGGATGTTCGGGTCAAAGAGGCGGCAAAGCTCGGTTTTCGCCGCTGTATACTACCGCAAAGCAACGCGGA
>JASFKF010000180.1:0-4963 GCA_050118775.1 Syntrophobacterales bacterium | reverse complement strand
CAAGGATAACTGAAGCCAGACCAACTCTATAGGCTGCAATCACCAAGGCTGGAGCTTCAGCGAGTTTCGCAAAGATAGCCCCTGTAGAAACCGCTAAAACTCCGCTGATGAGAGCCAAAGAGGGATTGAAGGGAGGTCTTTCTTTTTCGCTTACAATCATCGGTCCCAGGAGAAAATTGGATCGGGTCTGCCTGACACAAGCCTAGTGAAATTAAAAACCGAATATCGATCCGCCGGAGGCGGACTAAACAAATTCAAATTTTCCAAATCCAAATGTCCATAACTAGCTCATTTATTTCAGTGAGATTTCTTTTGAACATTGGAGAATTCGGCTTTTAGATTTGTTTCGTGCTTCGTGCTTAGTATTTCGGATTTAACCAACCTGGTGTCGAAGGAAAAGCGAATGGTAGCATAATTCTTTCATCTACAAAAACTGGAATTCTACTCTTATTAACTGACTGAGGTGGAAACAATTGTGAAGACAGCAATGTCCGTCCCCGCATGAGCCAACCAGGGTGCCAACATGCCACGAGATCGATAACGCAGGTATCCAAGCAACAAACCATAAACAGAAGCCATTGCCACCCCTACCAAACCCTTGGGAAAACCAACCTCGGAGTAATGCAACCAGCCAAAAATCACTGCTTGAATCAACAGGGAGACTATTCCAGCGCCCACTGCACAATCTAAAGCCTGCAAAAAAATACCTCTAAAGATAGCCTCCTCAACTGCTGAATTAACAAAGGCAAAAACCAAACCGGCCAGGGGCAGGAGCCAGAGAGGCATAGATGGTATATTAGCCCGACTGGGACCAAGATCCGGTCTGTAAAGAAAGTTCCAGATTAGGAGAGCAACACTTGAAACTACCACAAGAAGTGAAACTAACAGCCAAATGTCAATTCCTAGCCGACCCCCACATATCCAGAGGACTGATTTCCGCAGATGTGGACTCACCCCAACGACTCCAGCGTAAACTACCAGAGGCGTGACTTTGTAAAGCGGCCATTTACTGAGGGGAGGCAGGACAAGGGGGATAAGGAGCCACAGGGTGCAGAAAAGACAAAGGTGAAACGGCTGAACCGCCCTAGTACAAAGGGCGGTAAAAGTTAGCAGCAAAAATGTGGCGAGGAGCCATCCGGGAGTGGCTCTGTTAATGGACAAATAGATTGCAAAAAAGCCAATCACTGCGAGGGTAATCAGTCTTTCTCCCACCCTACCAACCGGCGGAGCTTCTATGAGTCCCTTGGCGCGCATATACTCCTAGTACGATAATTATCCCTAAAGGTAAATACGCAGACGATGTGGGATGTGCGATTTGGGATGTGAGATGAAGACTCCTACCTATAATCTCATATCTCATATCTGACATCTTCTTTACCTTAATGTCCTGGGTGGATGCAATCTAATGGCCGGGAATGTAGCGCAAATGAGTGGCAAAGTCGAGGAAGAGTGCGAAAAGGGATGCTACAAAAGGAGTGATAAACCAGGCTAGAAAAATATGCGCCAGGGTCCGCCGCTGTATTGTGTTGACACCTTTAATGATTCCCACCCCCAGAACAGCGCCGATCACTGCCTGAGATGTGGAAACCGGAACCCCTATCAAGGCATAGATATGGACGGTTACTGCATGGGCCAGCACCACGACCAAGGCAGAAAAAGGGTCCAGTTTCACCAGTTTTTTTCCTACGGTCTCCATGACCCCCTTGCTGAAGGTGAGGATACCTAATCCGATACTTAATCCTCCAATGAAAGTAGCGGCAGAAAGATTCAACATTCCAGCACCTACAAAAACTGCAGTTACGTTTGCCACATTGTTGGCCCCGAGAGCAAAGGCACCGTAGGAACCAGCAGCAATTAGACACAACCGCAGAAGTATGTCGGACTGAAAGATATTTAGATTCATGCTATTGGCTATAGCAGCCAACAATTTGTAGACTATTATGCCTAGAATTATGCCTCCCAGAGGGGTTCCAAGCCAACAGACCACTACCTTTCCCAGGCCGGCGAAATTGAGCTGGCGGTTCAAGAGACCGACTCCCAAAATTGCTCCGACCACTGCTTGAGAGGTGGAAACCGGCAGCCCCAAGAGCGTCATGAGGGTTACGGTACATGCGGCAGCAACAGATGCTACAATGGCTTGCCTAGAGGTGAAATGAGTAAGGCCCTGAAGTGTTTCTATGCCAGATTGGCCCGCAACCAGGGCCCCTATAAGGACGAAAACAGCGGCTAGAATTGCAGCGGTCCAGAATTTAAGCATTCTGGATGAAACGGCCGAGCCAAAAACATTGGCTGCATCATTAGCACCCAAAGACCAGCCCAGAAATATGCCACCGAGAAGAGAATTCATTACACCCGTCGTTTGATATTTATGATGTAGACACTTCTGGAGACACGATCAGCCTGATCCGAAATCTCACCCATCTGGACCACTAATTCTTTGAGCTGCATCTTTTCAAAAGGGTCAAGATCGGAAGCAAAAATCTTTCTAACTATTTCTCGTTCCATATGGTCACATCTACTTTCGTGGTTGTCTATGGTGGCCACCAGAGACTTGATATCCTCGGTCTTCTTGAAATAGGCCTCTACCTGCCTGATCACGAGATCACAGCATTCCAGGGATACCCGCATGAGTTCCCTGAAATCGGGAGTGATGAAATCCGGGACCTTGAGTTTCTGGCCTTGTATCATGAAAAGAACCGTCTCGAAGAGAGTGGGTATGAGGTCTATTGACTCTAAAAGCCTCAATATGTCACCACGAGACTCGGGTATCAGAACTTTTGAATACATCATCTCTATGATTTCGTTGCGAAAATCGTCAGCCCTTGATTCGAACTTGTGAGTCTGCTCAATGAGAAAATCGCAATTTTCTCCCAGGCCGAAGTCGAAATAGCAGTCCATTGCCTTTTCAAAATGCTCTTGAGTACCTCTCAGATTGTCCAGGTATCTTGATATGAGCTCCTGAACCTGCTGCTCTTTTCTGAAAAGGAACTTAAACATGTTAAAACCCTGGAAGTGTCTTAGCTGAATGCTGACTGCTGAACACTTACAGCTCCAGCCGGAAATCTTTGGTTTCCGGCTGGAGACTAATTAGTGTAAACTATTAGGCAAATTTTACGATTAATTGAAATCAGCAAGGTTTGTGCCATTTTGATTGTAATTCTCAAATTATGACTGCGGGTTCAAAACTCGATTAGCAGAGCAAACCTCATCCGGGCAAAGGACCAACTTCACAACCCTTTGGTTGGGAGTAGATGAATCGGCTAACCCCGACGTTTCATGAGTTGCCATTGCGAGAACGAAGAGACGGGCGGTTTTGTGATCTTCGGGGTTGCAGTTCGGAGAGAAGGACGGTTATATCCGCGCTCACGGAGGGGCGTGATTGGTGAAATCTTCGGGCAATTGGCAGAGGAGAAGTAATGATAAAGGTAAAACACCACTGTCTGGTTATATTATTGGCATCGGCTTTGTTCTTGATAACGGGAACATCTACACTGGCTGCGGAGGCAGGGCGTTATCAAGCATTGGAGATTAGTGTGGGCAAGAAAAGTGAGTACAATATTTTCATCCTCGATACTAAAGAGGGCCACATGTGGCTTCTCGAAACTAAAGAGAGCAGAGTAGATGGCAAGCTTTCTGGTGGATTGAAATATCAGGGAAAACTGCGTTCGGGTAACAAGGCGGGAGAAATCATTTTCCAGTTCGGCAAGGCAGACTAAAGCACCCGGGCCCTCGCATACCAAGCAGATCTTAGGGTTTCAGGTGTCGGGTTTCAGGTTTCAGGGAAAAATAGAGGGTAAAACCTGACACCTGAACACTGAAACCTTATTCACTATGGTTTGTCACCTTATAACTCGACCTCCATTCCCTCTCTGGCAAAAAAGACCTTGGGGAAAGCCTTCTGGACCTCCGATTCGACATCGAAGAGAAATGTATCTGAGTGTTCTGGGTCGTGGTGAAATAGGGCAAGCTTGCTCACTCCTGCCAGTTCTGCAACCTCAACTGCTTGCTCCCAACTACTGTGGCCCCAACCCTTTCTCTCCTTTAATTCATCAGGAGTGTACTGGGCATCGTGAATGAGGAGATCGGCATTTCTGGAGAGAGCCACTACATTTTTATCTATTCCATCCCCGTGTTCCACGTCTGTGCAATAAACTAAGGTTTTGCCCCCTTCCGTAAGGCGATATCCGTAAGCACCCCCTGGATGGTTGTGCTTGGAGGCTACAATTTCAGTACCCCTGGGGTGGACAAATTCGGTTACGTCAGGTTGCCAGAAAGTTAATTTTCCTCCTATTTTATCCAAGGGAACAGGGAAGTAATCAAACTGCATCTGTGTGGCAAAAACGGACTTAAGATCTTTGGAACCTCTACCTTTTCCACAAATAGCCAAAGTGATGTTTCGTCGCGGATCATTGGCCAGTTTAAAAAAGGGGAAACCCTGTATGTGGTCCCAATGGGTATGGGAGAATCCGATTATAATCTCATCATATTGTTGGTGAGATGCGGCCAAAAGATCGTTTCCCAGCTTTCGAATTCCTGTTCCGGCATCCAAAATGGCGATTCTACCGGTGCTGAAAGTTACCAGAATGCAAGAAGTGTTACCGCCAAATTCTACGAAGTCCGGATCAGGCACCGGAATAGATCCTCTCGTGCCGTAAAAAATAACTCTCATTCTAGTTCCTTATCCTTTTTCACGATCTAGCCGACATAGAGGTTGAATCTTGCAAAGACTTAAAAATGGCTTTTTGGCGAGAGCAATGAGGGACAACCTTACCACAAAATATGAAAAGATGGCAAAATTATCAGAAAGACTTTTATTAAAGTTAAGTGACTAGTAATTAGATGAGTCTGACAGCGATTTTTTGGACTTCTTCCCAACGAATAAAATATTTGTCTCAATTAATGGTGCTCTGGTGGCCAGTTCTTCATGATAACCTGGTCTCTTTTCCTGCGAAACCTCATTCAC
>JASFKF010000179.1:0-4998 GCA_050118775.1 Syntrophobacterales bacterium | reverse complement strand
AAGGGGAAGCTGCACAGCAACGAACATCTGAGCAACCGATCTTCACTCTCTCAGCCATGAGAGGGCCTGCATGAAGATATGGTGCATACTAAACAGTAATCCTGCCAATAGATGATGCGAATCATGTGCGTTGCGGAGTAGCTTCCCCGTGGCCTATGTCGCTAAAATATTTTTGGGGAAACTCCTGGCTGATTACACCTAAAACCTATCACAGCGAATGTATGACAATTCAGCCTCAAATTCATCGTCCATAACTTCAACAAATTTTTCCAGAGGATATCTCTCGCCGCAAGACCTGCAGCGCAAATCAACCCTCCGTCATGACCTATGAACATGGAGAGGACTCTCGCATTTTAAACACGGAAGTCGAGTCTCTGTCATATACACCTCGTTCGCTATGCGCTTGGCCCAATATGTCCATATTTAGTCTGGCAGACTACAGTCTTCAGCCCTTTCCCACTAAGGACTCTGTGAATCGCCACCATCTCATCGTAGCTGGGCTTGATTAAATCCTGTTTCTTAAACTCAGGCCTGTAGTCCAAAACACATACCTGCAGCTCAGGGTCAATCTTGGACAACCTCTCTCCCATCATTCCAATTTCCTGGACTGATATGAGCTTTCTGTTGTATGGAATTCCTACTCCTGTAAAAACCCTGTCCTTATAATCTTCGATCAAATAGCTCACTGCTTGCCAGGCTGTATGGTGATATCTCTCTGCCAGATCTCGATCTTCCATGCCGGTTATCCGCATAAATGATTCTAAATAAAAACCCTTGAGGTCAGGACCAACATCGGTCATTCCAGCCTCAACCAGTTCATCTATGTAATCTTTGGTCAGAATAGAACCGTTTGTATCAACATGAATCCGGGCGTTGGCATCACTGTTCAGCTTTTTTAATTCCCTGACATATTCCAGCAACCAGCCCTTATTCAAGGTGCTTTCACCCCCGGAAATGGCCATTCTGTCCACCCCAAACTTGTATCTCGCCTCGGTCATACGTTCTGCTGCTTCCCGGGGAGACAGTGGTTTGCCCTGGCCTTGGTAGGTTATGTCCCAATTCTGACATTGGGGACAGCGCAAGTTACAGCCGGCAGCAAAGCAAGCAGTTTCTATATAACCGCCACCGCTCTTGAGCCACCAAGGTGTTCCCACCCCTCCTACCTGATGCCCGCTAAAGCCGGTGACGATTCTCCGGGGAATATAATCATCCGGCAAAACTGTTTTAATACTTAACCCATCACTCACAATGGTGACGCATGCTCGCCGGGGCTGCCCATTGACCTCAACCGCACAGCTCCAGCAGCCACCTGTTTCGCAGGGGGTGAAGAGAGATGCAGGTTCAGGATATTTCGAAACCTTGTAGCCACATTCTTCCAGGGCCTTCTTGACCGTTATGCCAGCCTGGACTTTAAAGCTCTCACCATCTAATTCTATTGACACTTTATTGACCACAATTCGTAGCCCACTCTAATGGCAAACTTTTTACATCTTTCTTGCCTCAACTAAGCAGTCCATACGCTCACCCTTTCTAAGCATCTCCACTCGTTCAAAGCCGACAGTCTCCAGAGCATCTTCTATTTCTTCAAATGTATAAGTGTCGCCCCCTTTGGTGTTCACCAGCATGTTTATGGCAAAGAGTGTTCCTTGGGGTGGAAAGGTGCGACCTGGATCCATTACGTGGTCACGGATGAGCAGCTTGCCGCCCGGCACCAAGGCTTGGTGTATCTTGCGGTAAAGATCCAGGTTCTCTTGGGGACTGTTCTGATGAATTATTGCTGAAAGTAGGGCCAAGTCGCAGCCCTTTGGCAGTTCGTCATGGTAGAAGTCCCCTGCCACAAGTTCCACCCTGCCCAGTAGGCCTTCGCTCTCAAGTCTCTCCTCAGCCCAAGGGATTACATCCGGCAAATCAAAGAGTACCGCGGTCATTTCAGGATTCTTCTCCAGAAATGCCATGGTGTAAGTACCGGTAGCCCCACCAATGTCTAAAAGTTTGTTGAAATTGGCAAGGTCGTAAGAGTCCGCTATCTCATTTGACAAACTGCGGCCAACCACATGCATGGCACCAATAAAGTCTTTGAGGCTATCCTTCCCTCTGTGGGCAACGGGCTTTCTCCTGGGATTCTCTCCGGTCTTTAAGGTTTCGGTGAGACCGCTCCAAGTTTCCCACAAACCACTCAGGTGAAGCACCATGGGCAGTTCAGTCTCAGGATGTTCGGCCGAAAGCAGAGCTCCTCGTTCGGAGGTCTGGTAAACACTTTCTTGCTTTGACAAAAGCTGCAGGGCCACAAGGCAATCCAGAAGTCGGGTCAAGGACCTTTGGTCACACCCGAGCTCCTGGGCCAGATCACCTGCCGTAGCCTGCCCTTTTTCCAGCCGGGTAAAGAGATCCAACTCCGCAGCCGTGAGAATAACCCTACTTTTAAAAAATCCCCTTACATCTTCCAGAACTGCACCTTCTATCATATTAAATCTCCTTGATTGTGAGTTTGACTATCATTTAATCATATTTAATCAAAAGGGTCATTCTTTGAAATGATTGCAAAGATAGTTATTTTGGTGCTCTGTCTTTATTCATCTACTATCTCTCAGGAGTTTTCCCATTTTCTTTTTTTGGATTTGCCATCTGCTGTGGAGAATATCTGGCTCACCCTGCCCTTCCTTCTAACTGGTTGCTGTTTGACCATGTTTCCTGGTGTTTCTTCTGAGTGACTGGCGGAAGGCCTGTGCTCACTTCCGCAGCTGCGGGTGGGGGAGCCCCTGGCCCGCCGAAGCTTTGCGAAGGCGGGAACAGGGAGGGGGTGCTTTCCCCCGCATCGCAGCTGCGCTTGAAGTGACGAGGCCGTGAGACTCGGAACGAAAGAAGAAGCACCAGGAAACCATTTTCATTTCCTAATTACCCACAACTCTGTAATGGGCTGAATCCACAGCCACGAGCCAAACATTTTTGAGGAAACTCCTGACTATTTATTCATTGCGGAGGATGAAAAAATCAGTAGAATGATTATCTTAGTTCAAATCACTTTTTCCCTTGTGGTGGCCAGAGGTCATGGAATAGTAATATTTAGACAAGCGAGGAGAGGTTAACAATAATCATGGACAACATTTGGATTTTACTTGCAATTCTAGCAGGATGGATAGTGCTAAATAAATGGGTACTACCCAGATTGGGCATTTCAACCTGAATGAGCGAAAGTTGTGAGATCGAGGATCGATCTCATGGTCAAAATCAGAAAAATCCCGACTAACCTTGATTGTGTTTGACCTGGCGATAGTTTTGTAAAAACCTAGACTGAGGTACACGAGGTTGGCAAACTTCAGTGGGATTGAAAGGGGAGGGAATCATGGCTGAGAAAGTTCACATGTGCGAGACCTGCGGCAAGACAACGGAAAAGTTTGGTCACCTTTGCAATCCAGTAGAGATAGATGAAGCTTACGTCTGCGACCATTGTGGCCAAGCATCCACGGACCCACGACACATATGCAAGCCCAAGCTACAGAATATCAATTTTGTTTGCATAGCCTGCGGTCGGGTGGCAGAACTCCCAAGTCAGCTCTGCAATCCGCGGGATATAGAGCTTATGAAAAGGCAAGATCCCCCAACCAAGATCACTTAGGCCCTTTTCATCAAGTTTATTATTAAAAAAATTCCTGTAGCCTTGATGGCGCCTATTGGCGCCATTTCTTTTTGGGGTTATTCCAGCTTACCCTTTGATTTGTTGGTGGGCGGTACCCACCTCAATTTATTTAATTGGGTGATTACCTCTGCAGACAAGAGATTTTGGAATAATGGAGCACCTTAGTATGGCAGGTTTTAATCGTAAATGAATCGTAGCGCAAGGGTTGAAGAGGGAAAAAACTGCTGAAATAGGCTAAGTTTATTTGGTTACTAGGGTCAAATGGCTATGGGAAAGTTTATTTATCTCCACCATTTTCCACCCGCCCAGGGGAATTTTCTCGTTTGACTCTAGTAACCGAAAGTGAATGTCCCCCGCTCCCGAGGGTACTGTGGCTCGATAGAAGTTACCTTCCACTCCATCGTAACGATATATGTAGTAGTGCCCATCCCTGGTCAATTCGCTCGCTTCACAAAGGGACATTCTAGGATTACGAACCATCTCTATTAAAGTAAAATCTCTGTCTTCCATGGCTCTTTCCTCTGTGGTTAGCAAAAATCCCAGTTTTCACATCACTCCACACCACCTATATGCTCCTAGTGATGACAGAATCTGATTTTAAGTTACCATTTCATTTAATATCATATCTTGTTTAGCTTCTTTGGCATAGACCCCGATGCGGACCATTATTCTTGGGCCAACCCTGCTTCAGCTTATTGCATCTACCCTTATTGCATAACCAGCACTCCCCCCGCAGCCCTTTTGAGCACATTGGTGCTAGAACCTGAAAAAGTGATGTTAGCGGCAGTGGGTGTTTGCTTAGAAAGTCTCTGGGACCTTATTCTATGTTGTGAGTCTGCCCGTAGATAAAGTCCTGAAGCTTCTTTTTGTCTTCCTCTTCAGTATCGGCAAAATCAAGCCCGAGCCTTACTATATTCTTGTCTCGGGTCACGTGGCGGACGGTAGCCTCGGTTTCGACTACTCCAAAGCGAGATGGGAGCTGTATTTCCAACTGCAAACGGAAACCGGCCCGAAATGCTTCCATGGCTGGTCCCATTACCTCCAGCATCATACCAGATAGGGAAATATCAGACGAGGTCGCTTTGTACGTATGGTTGATCATCTCCGCTGGCAAGTTTTCCATGGGCCAAACTCCAAAAGTAACCAGTAGTCTTTCTTTTAATCGCGGCTGCTGCCGCCGCTCCTTTATGTTTGCCTGTGCCCGTTTCTTTCGAGAATCCTCAACCCTCTCCTTATAATATTTCACTAAAACTAATTTGACCTGCGGGTAGCGCATCATGAGCCTGCGCATATTATTGTAGCTGATCTCCCCTAGTAGGCTTTCCTGCACGGTAGCCACCGAACTTGATCGGGGTTTCCCC
>JASFKF010000178.1:0-5005 GCA_050118775.1 Syntrophobacterales bacterium | reverse complement strand
GCTCTTCCCGCGAGTAACCGAGAGATGAGCAGGCTGCATCATTTACAAATATAAATCTCGCATCAGATCCCATCCAGAACACGGCGTCTCCAGCGTTTTCAACGGAGAACTGTGTAAGCCTAAGGGCTTCTTCAACCCTTTTGCGCTCGGCAATCTCAGCCCGCAGTTCCTCATTGATCAAGGAAAGCTCAGCAGTCTTAGCCTTTACCTGTGCTCTCAAAATCAGGCCCGTTCCCAAAAACAGCAGTAATAATCCCCCTGCCATTGCCAATAAAGGTACGAACCATTTTGGCAACACCCACTGTACATTTTGGGGTGTCCATTTATCCAGTGATTGGTGGTAAATTGACCCTTTGTCGGCCTTCAAGGGTGTCAGATGTTTGTCTATAGCACGGATTACTCCACCGTGCCTTTTCTTTGGCACGGCAAAATGGATATCTGCTGGGCTGAGGATAATAGAGCTTCTGCTGACCTCAATATATTTTTCGTGTTCTAAACCATATAATCGATCTACAACTCCAGCATCAACTCGTTTTTGGGCAATTAACTCTAGAATAGCATCATATTCGTAAGCTTCTATAAATCTACATTTTAGTTTAAATTGTTCGGCTAGATTCCTAAGATTATTGTAATGAATGTCGTTATGAACTACTGCTATTTTTTTATTGTCTAAATTGACTATCTGATTTATTTTAGATTTCTTTTGAGTATAGATAATACCCCAATCTGAAAGTACATTGTCGTAGGTGAAGTCGTATAGTTTGTTTCTCGCTCTCGAGTACTCGATACCAACCAACAGATCGATCTCTTGCCTTTCGAGTCTCTCAAGACAATCTGTCCAACTGCCCGGCACATAGTCTATTTTCCAATTCTCTTTAGAGCCGATGTACTCAAGGATATCTATGAGAAAACCATTCACCTTACCGCTTTTTTCCACAAATACCAGGGGGTAGTTATTATAGACTCCTACCCTCAGCTGTTTATTAGCTTGAACAGAATGGGTGAGAGCGAGCTGTAAAATTAGGACAAAAGAGAACAGAAGTATGGACTTCTTCATGTACCCCTCTTTTAGTCTAATGGTAGTTATCACTGTTTTTGGGGTGAGATTACTTGAAGAGATCTAGCATGTTCTATGCCAGGAGGGACGATGATATGCACACTAATATAGTCCCCCCTTTCTAAAGGGGGACTCGCCCTGTTAAATTCCGACCATAGACGGACCCTGCGAAGCAGGTATTTAAAAGGGCAAAAAAGATTTCAACCTCTCCTACGGAGCAAAATAGCTGGTCTACCTAAAATGATCCCAGCCCCTCATTCCGATGTTTACAAGGGAATTTTTAATGGTCTTGAGTTTCAAACCAGGTTCGGCAACCATTTCCCCTATCTGGTAGAACCCTAAGCCCTCGGACTCCAGAGCTGCTCGAAGATTGGTGGCCGACCCAGAAACCGCTGTCCCCAGAAGGACGTAATCCTCACCTACATGGAGAGACAGATGATTTGAGTCTTCATGAAACCTCTTACAGTACTCCCTGAACTTCTCGGTGGTGGGGATCATTCTTTCCTCGATGATTGCACCTAAACCTGATTCTGTGCAAATGTGTCCTAGGTCTGCGGCAACACCGTCTGAAACATCAATCAAGGAATTGGCCGCCTTCATGCTCGCAATTATGCGGCCTGCTTTTACGTGGGGATGAGGATTATGATGGGCCTTTATCAGAACCTCCCATCCCTTAATCTCTCTTCCCTTCATGATCAGGTCAAGACCTGCAGCCGAAGAACCCACGGGACCAGTGAGAAAAATTATGTCACCCTCCCCGGCTCCGGATCTATAGAGAATCTCATCCTCTACAGCTTCACCCACGAGGGCAATATTTATCACCAAGTGTTTGGGAGATAAAGTGGTGTCACCCCCTAGAAGATTCACCTCAAATTCTTTTGCCATCGATTTCATACCATCGTAAACACCATCTAAGATGGCTAAATCTATCGTGTCGGGGATGGCAATGGAGATCACCGCCTCCCTTGGGGTCCCGCCCATTGCGGCAATGTCGGACAAGTTAACTGCCAACGACTTTCTCCCCAGTTCGTAGGGGGATATGGCGCTCAGGAGAAAGTGTATCTTCTCCACCAGCATGTCGGTTGTAAGCAGGATGGCCATTTCCCCAGAGGTTTTGAATACACAACAATCATCTCCAATCCCTCGAACTACGTTTTCATCTCTAACAAGACAGCCCCTTTCGATCCGCTTAATAAAACCGAATTCACCGATGTCTTTTAATTTCACTGTAACCTCACGACGCTAGATCTCTATAGATGTGTGATGTGAGATCTGAGATGTGGGATTATCTGGTTACCACGTCCATCTACTCCCATCTCATATAACATATCGCAGATCCCAGAGCAGGTATTTTACTCTTTTTAGTGCCTAGTGGCTGCTGCCCGCTGCCTGCTGCTCGCTCGACTAGAGCCCCTTCGCCCTCAGGACTTCTTTTTTGATGGCAGCGGCGGCAGCTCTCGGATCTTCCCGCGAACAAATAGCGGAGACCACGGCAACCCCGTCCAACCCAGCCTTGACCGCCTCGTAAACGTTGGATTCACTTATTGACCCAATACCCACAACAGGGATTTGCACCCCTTCCTTCAAGAGGGGTATGCCTTCTATACCTATCTGCTGGATGAGCTCAGGTTTAGTCTCTGTTACGAATATGGGCGACAAGCCGAGATAGTCGGCTCCCAATTCCTCTGCTATTTTAGCCTCCTTCAAAGTGAATACTGAAGCACCAATGATCTTTCTCGGCCCAAGTATTTTACGGGCTAGGTCAATAGGCATGTCCGCCTGGCCTAGGTGGACGCCTTCGGCATCCAGGGCAAGAGCTATGTCTACTCGGTCATTTATGATTAAGGGAATATTGCTGGCTTTCAAATAAGCTCTTATCTTTAAGCCCTCTTGGTAAAACTCTCTGGTAGTTGCCTTTTTTTCTCTGAGCTGAACAAGAGTTACCCCCCCTTCAACTGCTGCCTTAATGACCACAAGATTGCTTCGGCCAAGGGAGAGAGCTCTGTCTGTCACCAGATATAGTGAGTAATCCACTTTCTTTTTATCATACATTGCAATATCTGTGACCTCCGCAAGCCTCCCATGGTTTTAATCATTCCCTGCCCTCTTGAAGATAAATCTGCAGCACTTCCCCTTTCCCTTCAAGGTTTTACTCTTTATGTATAATGTTATATTTTCCATTTATTATCAAAACGCTGGGGTTTGGTTTTACTTGCAATCTACAAGGTGTTTTTGTAAGTTTAGTTAAAAATCCCCAAAGTTAACTTTGAAAAACTTAATATGGCTATATATTCAGAAGCAGAATTGGATGTAAAGGCGAAAGCCAATGTTTTTTCACTTGATCGCAATCTTGAAAGTGCAAATTTCGTCAGGGACATCTCCGATTCCTACATCAGTTTCTGTGAGAGTTCAGAGGCAAAAAAGCGGTCCATAAAACCCCGCAAAATTACCGAAGGGATAGAGTTAAGACTTCTTTTTGAAGCACTTTGTTTTACCACTTTTCTTACAACCAAAATATCACCCAAATATATTACGACAAGAAGACTTATCTTAAAAAAAGTAAATTATGAACTTGTGCGTTATTATAACGGTAGAGTTGCACAACATCTTATAAAACTATGTAACGATCTCGGCATGACCAAGCTAAGTGAGATAGTTTTAATTTCTCCACCTCCTGAAATAAAAATTAAGCATGGTGATCCTTTAAACCCTATGGCGCGTCTAAAACAATACTCGGAAAGTCAGGGGAAAAAGAGTGGAACAGAGGCACAACACTTTGGTCGAAACATAGGCAAGGCGCTTGACCCTTTCAACTATCAGGCTCTTGAGACATTGTGGAGACATCAGGTGACAGCTCTAACAAGACTGACTGAAAATGTATTGAGAGAGGTCTTTAGCCTATCAGTCAAACTGAGAGCGTAATCTTCACCTATTACGCTGGCATAGTAGTTGCAGAATGTGTTTACCTTGTTTGGATTTGCCTGCAGCAAGCTAACAGTGTTTTACACTTCAGAATTGTCGTTATTATAATACCTTGTAGATATTTGATTGTGCTTGGGCACCGGGGTGGGGCTATAAAGCTACATCAATGGAGGTATGACTTTGGATACCACTGAGTGGACTGAGACGCGAAAATACCCTAGAAGTAAAGGTAGCTGGCCCGTTGTCATAATTACTGATCGCGGTGCCCTGATTGCAGAAACAAGGAATATCAGTCCCCTGGGAGCATTTATTTTCTGTGATCGACCACTGCCGGTTCAAGAAAAGATCCGGGTACTCATCATGTTTCCGAATCAACGCTACTTAGATATCCCTGCCGAGGTAACATGGTCGTATCCCTACGGATCTTACAAAGATGATCCCCCTTGCGGTATGGGCGTGCGATTCACTGAGATCTCTAGGGCGGACCGGGATTTCATTTCTTCCTTGTCCTCGGGCTACCTAAAATTAGAACTCGAAAAAGGTGCCTTCATAGATTAGCCGAATTGTCATTTTGCATTTCGTATCTCACATCCATTATTTTTTCCTAACCCTCTTCCAAACGTGCCTTCCCTTGGAACTCCTCAGGGGTAATTTCGTAGAGGGCATCCAGCAATGCTACCATGAAGGATCCAGGAGAATTTGCCCTGGCCCCAGCAACTTCGCCTGCCAGACCGAAAAAAGCAAGGCCAGCTGATGCAGCTTCAAGGGAGTCACTTGTTATAGAGTTGAAGGCTGCGATCGCTGCCGTTGCAGCGCAACCGGTGCCAGTCACCGAACCGAGAAGGGGATGGCCGTTATTACAGCGAATGACTCTTGCGCCGTCGGTGACTAAGTCTACCGGACCAGTGATGGCGGCAACCGAGTCGATCTCCCTGGCCACCGCCCTCGCCGTCTCAAGGGCCTCTTCTGCTCCATGGGCCGTTTCCACTCCTTTAGTTCTTATATATTCAGAACGGATGGAGAGGA
>JASFKF010000177.1:0-5007 GCA_050118775.1 Syntrophobacterales bacterium | reverse complement strand
CGCACAAGGTGTCCGGCAGTGCACCACAATTTACTGCAACGAATGGTCCTTTGCTTCGAGCGCTGGAATTGTGGATTGCCCGGGCAAAGAGCTCCTTGCCGGTCCCACTCGCTCCCTCTATGAGAACTGTACTTTCACTTTCTGCCAGGTGAGGAAGAAGGGCAAAGAGATTTAACATCTTCTCACTCTTGCTGATGATGTCGCCAAAGGAGTGCTGTTTGCGTAGCTCCTTGCGCAGTTCGGCAACTACGCTCAAGTCCCTAAATGTCTCGACTCCACCTATTACCCTACCACCTTCATCGCGGAGCAGGGTGGTGCTGACACTGATTGGTATGCGTCTCTTGTCCGCCCGGATAATGTGCACCGGCATGCTTTCTATGGGTTTTCCTGTTTTCATGGTCTCCTTGAGCACGCATCCCGTCTCGCAGACGTTAGCTCTAAAAACTTCAAAGCACGGCCGTCCAATGGCATCCTTGCGAGGGACCCCGGTAATTATCTCCGCCCCCCTATTGAATGACATGATGTTCCAGTCAAGGTCCACGGTGAAGACTCCGTCGGAAATGCTGTCTAGGATAATCTCGTGGTTTTTCATGAGATGGCTCCTGGTCTGGATGATGATCCAGTTCCCGTCTTCCTAAGGAATAACGCCATCATGCGTTGTCGGTAGATCCCAGTTCATTTTTCTCCCCAGGGGACTTGACCTTATCATTTGGCGCCAAGGGACAACCGTCTGTTAAGCCTGCCTGAACATTCGCAGGGAGGATCATGGTGTAAGGGAAATAGTCTCTTCACTGCTTTTTCTTATAGCCAAAAAAAGTGCTCCTTGTCAATTAAGGGAACAAATTCACCCTATGGTAGGGGTTCAAATTGTTCCCCTATTTCTGCCAATCATGGTTCAGATTGTTCCCTTTTCATTTCTTCTTCTTTTGCTATCTCAGACTATTCTGCCAATGATTTTGATTTGTTTTCAAGGAGTTATCTCTTTAATTGTGGTGATTGTCCCTTGTGGCATGACTATTGCGCAAAGAAGGACGAATAGGTGCAAACCCACCACGGTTGGGTCTTTTTTAATTAACCTAACAATTTTCCTCGTGCCATCGGGGGAAACGTGCATAGACGTGGCCAGAGTTGCCATTCCCATATTTCGAGCGAGGGTTTCCCCGGTTTTCGATTCCTGCTTGCAGATATTAATGGTGGACATTGAAGAGAATCGCCAGATTTCACGCTCTCAGCTCTATCTTGACCAACTGTCGCCGTCACTCCGGCTGGATGTTTTGCGAGATGCTGGCGTCACCACGGTGATCTGTGGCGGCATCAGTGAGGTTTTCCACAACATGCTCAACAGCGCAGGCATCCGGACAATTACTGGGATTGCCGGGGAGATCGAGGAGGTCATAACAGCGTTTCTCGCTGATCGACTAGACCAAGCCTACTTCTACATGCCCGGAAGGGGAAGCCAGTAAAAGTTAAGTTGTCCTGGCGAGCCTAGAGATGGTTTCAGTTGGTGGCCGCGGCTGGTCAGTTCCTCGGCCCCTGCAAGGAAAAAGAGATCACGGGCAAACGGTCGGTAGGTGTCGGACTAAGGGGGTGATAGGGGACTAAGAACAACCTTTAAGATAAGATTCAATGCTGAGTCGGCCATGAGGGGTCTTTTTGTGGAGCAGAAAGACTGGGTCCGGCTCAGGCCAGATGGAGCAAACCATGAAACCATTGAGAATTGCAGTATTAAGCGTTCTGGCGTTGGTTGTTTCCCTTTACTTTTTGGCTGACTCATGGTCTCAAGCTACAACCGGAGAAAACCACTGCTTCACCTGCCATACCAATCCCCGTAAGTTGATCCAGATAACCAGAGAGATCGCCCAAGCCCGCAAAGGTGAGCCAGCAAAGTCGGCTGCCATTGAAGGCGAGGGTTGAGGGGGAGAGGTGGAGCCGTTGGCTCCGCACGAGAAGGTTTATGTGGACAGTGAGTTCGCTGAAGATGAGAATCATGGGGAAATGGGCTGCGAGGAGTGCCACGGCGGCAATCCCAGTGATCCGAACTGGAAGACTGCCCACCAGGGTGTGGTGAAAGATCCCTCCTACCCGGATCCTTCGAAGACCTGCGGCCAATGTCACGAGGAGATTGCCGAGACCTTTAAGACCAGCCTCCACATGACTCTGGCCCCTTATAAGAAAATGATCGACATGCGGGCCAATCCCGACGAGTCGGTACGCGGTAAGGTGGAGGCGGCTAGAAAGTCTCACTGTAACAGCTGCCACAGCAGTTGTGGACAGTGCCACGTGAGCCGTCCGGACTCAGTCGATGGTGGCCTGCTTGCGGCACACCTTTTTCAGAGGCGGCCGCCTGTGCATACTGTCTGCACCGCTTGTCACGGCAGTCGCATCGAGAAGGAATACTTCGGCAAGAATGCGGACATTCCGCCTGATATTCACAGAGAGAAATACTTCAAGTGCGGCAAGTGTCACAAGGCGGAAGAGATGCATGGAGACGGGAAAGACTACGGGAACAGGTACGAGGTGGAGAACGGGCCCAACTGTCTGGACTGCCACGAGGAAATCTACAAGGATACCTCGGTGAACGTCAAACAGCACACAGATCACAAAGACAAACTGAGTTGTCAGGTCTGCCACTCCATGCCTTACAAGAACTGCTACGCCTGCCATGTTGGCAAGGACGACCAGGGCCTCAAGTATTACAAGACCCAGGGATCGATGCTGAACTTCAAAATCGGCCTCAATCCTTTGCAGTCGGAGAAGAGGCCTGAGAAGTATGTGACCCTCCGTCACGTACCGGTGGACCAGAATACTTTCAAGTTCTATGTGGCAGATGGACTGAGCAAGTTTGACGCCTTACCCACATGGAAGCTGGCTACTCCTCACAATATCAGGCGGCAGACCCCCCAGAATAAAACGTGCAATAGTTGTCACGGTAATGGTGAGCTGTTCTTGAGTGAGAAGGACGTGAAAGCGGAGTACTTGAAAGCCAACAAAAAGGTGATCGTACCGTCTGAGCTGATTCCTCAGAAGGTGAAAGATTGAGGTAAAAAGTTGGTTCAACACGGTGAGCCGCGCATTAACGGTTCATAAAAACTGAAAGGAGAGAGGTCCCATGAAAAGACGCATTGTTTACATACTGCCGTTGGCATTAGTGCTTGCCCTGGCCATTGGCGGCTGTGCCAAGAAGGCTCCGGCACCCATGACGGCAGAACAGCTTGTGACCGAAGCGAAAGCGAATGTCTGTGAAAAATCAGTCTCAGAGTGCAAGGCCTTGTTAGATGAAGGTGGTTATTTGTTCTTGGACTGCAGGGAACCCAAAGAGTACAAGATGGGCCACGTCCCCGGCGCTATGAATATTCCCCGGGGGCTTTTGGAGTTCAAGGTGGCAAATCAAATCCCTGATCAGAACACCAAGATTGTCATGTACTGTAAATCGGGGGGCCGTGGCTGCCTTGCCGCCTGCACCCTTTGCAGGATGGGTTATAAAAATGTAGTGAACATGGGTGGCGGCTGGCTTGCTTGGGAAAAGGCCGGCTATCCCGTTGAATAGATAAGTTCTGCGGTGAAGTGAGGCGCCGAAGCTCCACCGGCAAATAGAAACCCCCCTCCATAAAAGGGGGGTTTGACATGAATTTTCCAGGTTGATCTGTCTCACTTCACTTCTTTCCAATCTATCTACACTACTCGGATTGTTCAGATAAATCCAAAGAGTAGAAGTGTGAATGAGGTGTGAGAAAATGTCCGGCAATAGACTAAGTGAGATCAAAGATCGGCTGTCTCAGGCCTCCCTCGGGTCAGTCAAAGAAGACATCGACTGGCTGGTTAAGCATGTTGAGGAGCTCGAGACAGAAATCGAGCGGTTAAAAAAGGATAATGAGTGGCTGAAAAGAGAATTGGCCTATGCTGAGGTTCCAGGAGAGGTTGGTTATTGAAAAAAGTCACAGGAAGTGAAGTCAGCGATAGGCATGGCCTGATTTGACCGGTTCACTCACCTTTCAAGCATTCTCCCAATACATTCTTCTAGATACTCGCCATCCTGTTAACTCACAAGGGACAGCAGCAAAGACCAAAATTTTCAAGTAGCAATCAGTTACCAGGAAGGACAGGGTGAGCTGTGAGGTAAACAGCATCGGAGCAACCGGTGTGAAGCCTGCGCTGCGCGGAAGGACTACCATCTGCATCGGCGGAGGACACGCCAATCAGCACAAAGCTATATTATGAATGGCAGCGACTATGCGGGTTTACCGAATAGCTTACCCTGGCCATACCAGAGAGTCACCACAATGGATGGGAAATTCAAAAGAAAAAAATGGGGAAACTTCTGTGACTTTTTCATATTGACATGATGCAAATCCTCATCGCAGAGTAGACTACAGGAAAATGGAAAAGTGGTTTACTAAAGATGGAAGCCTGTTTCTACAGAGTATTGGCATGCAAAGGGGTCAATACGTTTTGGATTTCGGCTGTGGCGAGGGCTACTATACCATCCCGGCAGCCACGGTTGTAGGCGATCAAGGAAAAGTCTACGCAGTTGATAAGGATGAAGAGGCCCTGAGGAAGCTTTCCGAGCGGGCAAGATCAAAAGGCCTGGACAATATCGTTCTTATGAAATGTAAGAGGGATTTGAAGGTGGACCTTGTGGATGGATCTATTGACTTAGCCCTGCTATACGACGTCCTGCATTATTTCCCACAGCGGAAAGACTTGTATGAGGAAATGCACCGGGTTTTAAAGAAAAAGGGCTTTCTTTCCGTTTACCCGAAACACTGCAAATCAGATTTCCCTATGTGGTGCCTTGCAGATCTGGAGATAGACGAGGTTATAGAAGAAATAGAGGCGGCAAAGTTCAGATTTGAAGAAAAGCTTTGGAAAAAAATTGTTCACTTTGGGGGTTACACCCGAGGGTATATTCTCAGTTTCAGAAAAGACTAACGGTAAACGGTAAAGAGTAAGCAGTAAGCGGTACGAGATGTTATTGGTTATTCGTTATACGTTATACGCGAAAGCTCA
>JASFKF010000176.1:0-5044 GCA_050118775.1 Syntrophobacterales bacterium | reverse complement strand
TCTGTGATCATTCATATGAAAAACAACGCTACCCTCAGCGTTGAGGGATTATGCCAAGTGGTTCCTCCATGTTTTAGAACGGGAGTGCTTTATAAGTGATGAGAAAAACCAATATCATAAATATAAACTGAACTATAACATGCACTAAAAGGCCGATCAAGACAGGTTAGGCAAGTCTTTACCAGACTAGAGACTAAACAATGGAGGTTTTGAGTAATATGTTGAACTTTTGCTTGACAATAGACCTGAAGTTTCATTAAAGACAATGAAATTAGATAGCAAACTTTTCAATCTAGACAACCCTGCTGCGGTCCTGCCATTAGGAGATAACCGTGTCTGCTGAAGTTTCAATTTTCGAAAAAAAGTTCACCATAGGAGCAAACAAGGAAGCTACGGTGAGCCTCCTCGAGTCCAAACAAGGTCTTTTTCTCCAGCTGCAAACCCTAAAAAATGGTGATAAGAATGCAGTGGTAGAATCAAAGACATCTATCCCTGTCGCTCTACTCCCTGAGATGAAGCGAGCGATAAATGAAATAGAGACAATACTTTCCGACAGGGGCGAGCTAGACGACTATGACAATGCCCAGGCTTATGAGCTAAGCCGCACAATCCACTTCGCCAATGAGAGTGAGCAGGAGTTTGCCCGCATTCTTGATTTTTACAAAATCAGCTGGGAATATGAACCTACAACTTTCCCTATTGCCTGGGACGAGGAGGGTTATGTTCGAGAATCTTTTACACCCGATTTCTATCTTCCCGATTACGGCATTTTCATCGAATTAACCACAATGAAACAGTCCCTGGTAACTAAAAAGAATCGAAAGGTCCGTCTTTTTGAACAACATTATCCTGATATCCCTATCAAATTATTTTACGGCAGAGACTACAAAGCTTTATTGGTTAAGTTCGGAATTCCTGCGAATAATACCGGAGAGGACAGGCCAAAAAAGGAGTGAACGGTAAACCGTAAGCGGTAAACGGTAAACCGATCATGCGCTGACTCCACAATTTTCGCCATCTATCATTTACTGCTTACTCTCTTTTACGCTAGACACCATGTGCTATGCTCTATCCCTTCTGGCCGGGCCCAGAGGATCAGGTTTTCTAAGATTAAAGAAATCCTTTGGAGAGAGATCCTTCTGCCACCCCCTACAGGCCAATGAGGAAATCCCATGAAAAAGGATCCGCTAGGTGAGGTCTATTTGAGCGCTGAACAGATTCAAGATCGCGTTAAAGAACTTGGCAAAATGATATCGGCCACCTACCAGGGCAAGGAGTTGCTTCTCTTGGGTATACTGAAAGGTTCTTTCGTTTTTATGGCTGACCTGGTGAGAAACATTGAGATCCCCCACTCACTCGATTTTATGGCAATCTCCAGCTACGAAGGTGTTGAGGGCTCCCCAGAAGCTGTCAAGATTCTAAAAGACTTAGACGAGTCTATCACTGGCAAACACGTTGTTATAGTAGAGGATATCATAGACACTGGCCTCACCCTCGGATACCTGATTCGACACTTGGAAGCCAGAAATCCTGGGAGTATCAATATTTGCACATTACTGGATCGGTCTATCCGTCGTATAGTTCCCCTTCCCATCAGCTTCACCGGCTTCGACATTCCTGACGTTTTCGTGGTGGGTTACGGCATGGATTACCGGCAGCTTTATCGTAATCTACCATCCCTCCATTTGTGTGACATCACGGTATAGATTGTATATCAGAGGTCGGAGATCAGAATTCAGAGGTCAGAATTTCGAATTGCGGATTGCGAATTGCGAAATTATCGAACTGCAATGTGAACGGCTGCAACCAATCAACTAATTGACAAATTGACTACTGGACTAATTGACACTTTGCTCTGCGCGACGGTTCTTGTAAGTAAGCGTATGGCGTGCTAAAATAATGGGTTGGGGCTTGTTAGAAGCAGATTAGGAGTTTCTATGACCAAGTTCATGTCAAACAATATCGTGCGTTTCATTTTAGCCTGTAGTATTGCGGTCTTCTATCTCTTTGCGGTGCAAACTCCGGATGGTCACGCACAGAAGGGTCCACCCGCCACCCCAGTAAAGGTCGCCAGAGTTGCCGAAGTGCAGATTGCCCCGCAGGTTCAGCTCATCGGCACGGCTCAACCAAAGTTGACCAGCATAGTGGCCTCAGACATTGAGGGTCTCGTGGAAAAATTCGATGTGAGTGAGGGAGATTTTGTGAAAAAGGGAGCTGTCCTTGCTCGCTTAGAAGACAGTCTCCTTAAAATCGAACTCAAGGGTGCCAAGGCAAATAAGGCCGACACGGAAGCCCAATTGCGAAGGGCTCGTACAGATCTGGAAAGGTCATCCAAGTTGCTGGCGACAGAAACCATTGCTGACAAACAGTATACAGATGATCTGGCCGAGGTCCAATCCCTGGAGGCGCAGGTTGACCGACTAGAGGCGGAGATTCAGCATAAGCAGGATTCTATCTCCAAGAAAGTTATCCTCGCACCTTTCTCTGGTTTTGTAGTGAAAGAACATACTGAAGTTGGTCAGTGGGTAGAAAAGGGCGGGCCGATAGTCACCCTAGCTGATCTCAGCATCATGGAGATTTTGGTGGAAGTGCCAGAACGCTACGTGCCCAAGCTCGTCTTGGGGGGAAGTACCCAAGTCACGGTTGATGCCCTGAACCCGGAGAGGTTCACAGGCAAGATTGCAGCTATCATCCCTGTGGGCGATTCCGCTAGCCGAAGCTTCCCAGTCAAGGTGGCGGTTGAAAACAGCGATAATCAAATCAAGGGCGGCATGCTTTGCAGGATAAGTCTAGCCATAGGTAAACCCAAATCAGTCTTGGCCGTACCAAAAGATGCCGTGGTAAACATGGGTCAAAGCCATATGATTTATGTGGTGCAAGAGGGGGTGGCAAAGCCGCTACCAGTGCAACTGGGTAATGCTTCCGACAGTATGATAGAAATCAAAGGTGCCATAGAAGCCGGCATGCAGGTGGTTACCAGAGGAAATGAAAGGCTTCGTCCTGGACAGCCCGTGCAGATTATTGAATGAGTTCAAAGTCCCAAGTTCAAAATTTCAAGTTTATCTATCAAAACCCAATGAGGATCATAACTTTGAACTTTGAACCTGGAACCTGGGACTAAAATCAGATGAAACTAGTTGACGCCTCCATAAAGAATCCCATTACCGTGATCGTGGGAGTTATCCTTTTGGTGATGTTCGGCCTCATTGCTCTTTTGCGCATTCCAGTACAACTTACTCCGAATGTGGATAAGGCGGAAATCACGGTCAATACCCTCTGGCCTGGAGCCAGCCCTCAGGAGGTGGAGCAGGAGATCATCGACGAACAGGAAGATGTTCTCAAGAGTGTAGAAGGTCTCGTGGAAATGAAAAGCGAGAGCTTTTATGGTCGAGGCACAGTTTCGCTTAAGTTCCAGGTGGGCACCGATCCTGACGCCGCCCTATTAAAAGTTTCAAACAATCTCAACCAAGTTCCAGAATATCCTGACGAAGCGGAAGAGCCGGTACTAGTCTCCTCTGGGAGCGAGCAGAATGCCATCGCCTGGATTGTTCTTGAACGGGTCAGTGGGGACAATACCGGGATTGCCACCGAATACCAATTTGTTAAAGACTTCATCAAACCCCGGTTCGAGAGAATTCCAGGAGTCGCTGAATCAGAAATATATGGCGGTGTCGAACCTGAGATGCAGGTAGTTTTTGATCCCGACGCCCTGGCTGCACACCGGATCACCATCGCCGAGGTCGCCACGGCGCTGAATCGTGAAAATGAGAATATCAGTGCCGGAGATTTCGATGAAGGCAAACGCAAGTTCATTGCCAGAACTGTTGGTCAGTATAAGTCGCCGCAAGATGTGGCGAGTGTGGTAATAAAATACATCAACGGCGCTCCCATTTATGTTCATGATGTTGCCGAAGTTCAGCTCGGTTACGCTAAGCCTACCGCTACTGTTCACGAAAAAGACCGGCCAACTATTGCGGTGAACTGTAAACGTCAGACGGGGGCCAATGTTATCCAAGTTATGAAAGGTGTCCGACAGGCCATTTCCGAACTAAATGGGGGTCTTCTAAAAGAGCGGGGTTTAAGGTTGCGCCAGGTTTACGATGAGACCGAATACATCGAGAGCGCCATCGCCCTGGTTCGTCAGAACCTTTTTGTAGGGGGTAGCCTGGCCGTTTTGGTGCTCATCCTCTTTCTCCGTTCCATCAACAGCACCTTGATCATAGCCACCGCCATCCCCATAAGTGTAGTTGGCACTTTCTTAATGATGACCTTTTTTGGTCGCAATATTAATGTCATCAGCCTCGCTGGACTCGCCTTTGCCGTGGGCATGGTGGTAGATGCAGCCATTGTAGTCTTAGAAAACATTGACCGACACAGAGATCTGGGTGAATCCCGAGTGGTAGCAGCTTACAGGGGAACTACTGAAGTTTGGGGCGCGGTGCTGGCCAGCACCCTGACAACCATGGCAGTCTTTATCCCGGTGGTTTACGTACAGGAAGAGGCTGGTCAGCTGTTCAAGGACATTGCTATTGCCATCAGCTGTGCAGTGGCCCTGAGTCTGATCGTTTCCATAACGGTCATTCCCACCTTTGCAGCTAAAATCCTAGGGTTTTTCCGTGAAAGACGCAAAGCAAAATTAGCTGCAAGGTATCAAAAGTTGGAAAGTGCACCGGCTAACCCGGGCGGTGGAGTGGTTGGTGGAGTAAGAAGGTTACTCTCAAGCATGGATCTATTTGCCCACAGGGTTACCGAGGGGGTGGCCAACTTCAACTACAAAGTTACAGGGTCTGTGGCGGCAAGGATCGGTGTGGTGGCTGTTCTCACCGGCTTTTCCTTGGCCATGGCATTTTGGCTATCGCCACCCTCTGAATATTTACCTGAGGGCAACCGGAATTTCGTCTTCAACTTTCTGCTCCCCCCACCCGGTTACAATCTTGAAGAGCTGGACGACATTGGAAAAGAAATGGTTGAAAACCTTCAACCTTACTGGAAGGGCGTGGAGACTAAGGAGGGAACGATAGAATTTCATGATCCCCAAATCCGC
>JASFKF010000175.1:0-5063 GCA_050118775.1 Syntrophobacterales bacterium | reverse complement strand
ACATCAACTCCTCTATGCCCCGGGTGGATTCAGCGTCTAGCGCTGAACAAGGCTCATCCATAAGAATCAATTCAGGCTTCAAGGGTAAAAGACGGGCAATACAAAGTTTCTGCTGTTGTTCCAGTTGCAATGTCGTGGCTTTCATCTTCAGTTTGTCTTTCAAATCTTCCCAGAGAGAAACTTCCCTTAAGGATTTTTCTACGATTTCGTCATTCTCCGATTTCTTGAGTGAACCCCGCGTGGAGTGAACGCGCAAGCCGAAGAGGATATTTTCGTATACAGAAATCGGGACAGGATTGGGGCGTTGAAAAACCATGCCCACAGATTTTCGCAGCTCCGCCAAGGAAACGTCTGAATCGTAAATATTTTTTCCCAGAATCTTGATTTGCCCTGTGGTGATGACGTTTCCGTAGCGTTCGTTTACGCGGTTAAAACAACGGAGCAAGGTGGTTTTACCGCAGCCCGAGGGGCCAATAAGCCCGGTTATAAGACCATGTTTGACTTTCAGGCTCACATTGATGAGTGCCTGAAAATCGCCATACCATAGGTTAAGCTTGTCCGTTTCAATACTATGTTTTCCGGGCTCCCTCATCCAAAGTTTCCCATCACGTAGTCGTAGGTCATTTTGTTTGCAGGAGAGCGCGAAAAAATAACTTCATTGGAGTCAATTTCGATCAGCTCTCCGTTTAATAGGAAAGCGGTTCTATCTGCCAAGCGCCTAGCCTGTTGGACAAGATTGGTGACTAAGATGATTGTCATCTCCGAGCGCAATTCTTTGAGCACATCTTCGATACGCATGGTCGTCACTGGATCCACTGCAATTGAAAATTCGTCGAGGCAGAGGATTTCGGGACTGTGTGAAAGGGCGCGGGCGATGGTCAACCGTTGTTGTTGACCACCGGATAGTCTGGTTCCGAGACTGTCTAAACGGTCTTTAACTTCGTCCCAAAGGGCTGCCTGTCGTAGACAACGCTCAACGATCTCGTCCAACTGGTCTCGCTGGCGAATACCCGCAGTACGGGGCGCGAAGGCCACATTTTCATATATAGATAGGGGCAATCCTACAGGTAGAGGGAACACCATCCCGATCTTGCGGCGAAGCTGATAGACGCTCTTGACATCCATCACATTCTCTCCATCAACCTTCACTGTCCCCTCCACCTTAACTCCGGGAACGAATTCTATGGTGCGGTTGATTACTCTTAACAAAGTGGTTTTACCGGACTGGGCCGGCCCAATAACACTCAGAATCTCATTTGCATAGATATCTAAGGAAATTCCCTTGATTGCTTCCTTTTGGCCATAGGTGACTTTTAGGTTGGATATTTCGATTTTTTTTCCAGCATGGTCCATGCCGACTTACCACTTCTTTCGAAAACGGAGATATATTCTTAGAACAATGGAGAAAGTGTTGACAAGTAGCACGGTCCCCAAGAGAACGACAGCGGTACCGTAGGGTAGAGCTTCCGGCACACCGGGAACCTGGGTGGAAATAGTGAAGAGGTGCATGGAAAGGGCCATACACTGATCAAACAGGCCGTAGGCAAAAATGTCCCCTTCTGAAATAGCTTTATAAAACACTGCGCCGGTAAACATGATAGGGGCGGTCTCACCAGCAGCACGGGAGACCTGGAGAATGATGCCAGTCAAAATGCCGCTGATAGAATTAGGCAAGACTATGCGCCGGATAGTTTGCCAGCGTGTTGCTCCAACATTCCAGCAGGCCTCCCGAAAAGCCATGGGTACCGCGCCAAGTGCTTCCTTGGTGGCGGCAATAATTACGGGAAGAGTCATAATCGCCAAAGTAAGAGAAGCCGCGAGAATGGAGCGACCCATACCAGCAAACAAAACGAAAGCGCCAACCCCAAACAGAGCATGAACAATGCTAGGAACGCCGGCGAGATTCACCACGGCCAGGTTGATAATTCGGGTGAGCCAATTCTCTTTGGCATATTCATTCAGGTAGACGGCGGCCAGAACTCCGATGGGGGCAGAGACGAGTAAAGAAATCATAACTAAATAGATAGTGCCCAAAAATGCTGCCCATATCCCACCAGCGCGCATACCGTTCGTTGGATTGGTGAACAAGAAATCAAGTGATAGAACCGGAGAGGCTTTGTAAAAGAGATAACCAACAATGAGAATCAGGGGAATAACCATCAAAAGCGCCATCAGAAGAAAGACACTCTTGGCAAGGCTCTCAGTTCTTCTTTTCCTGCGATCAAGAGGTGTCTCCAAGAATAAGTTCGAGTTGGCCCTTGCCGGTCTCTCGGATGAACTGATCATCATCCTCCTTCCTTATTCCTGCCGAATTCCCTTGACAATTAAATCGGCTGCGAGATTTACCACAAAAGTGATGGAAAAGAGCAAAACTCCGATAAGAAAGAGCACTTGATAGTGTTCTGAATGTACTGGTGCCTCACCGAGTTCTGCTGCAATTGTTGCGGTGAGAGTTCTGACTGAGTCGAGTAAACTGTGGGGAATTTTGACGGCGTGGCCGGTTGCCATAAGTACTGCCATGGTTTCCCCGATTGCCCGAGCAACTCCCAGCAATACAGCGGCCAACAATCCATTTTTTGCTGCAGGCAAGAGCACTCGGTACACCACTTGCCACCTGGTAGCACCTAAAGCTTCGGCAGCTTCGCGGTAAGAATCAGGAACAGCCTTGAGAGCGTCTTCACCTATTGAGACTATAATTGGCACGCTCATTAAAGCGAGGATAATACCACCGTTCAAGACCGTAAGTCCGATTGGCGCGCTGAACAGGTCGATAATCATCTCATTCATTATGGTAAGGCCAATGAATCCCCATACCACTGAAGGTATGGCGGCCAGAAGTTCGATTGTGATCTTAAATGCTTCCTTTAGTTTGGGACTGCAGAATTCCGACACAAAAATGGCGGCCCCTAATCCAAAGGGCACGGCAATAGCCATGGCCAAAAGGGTCACACTGGCGGTTCCAGCGATTAAGGCGAGAACACCATATCTCTTATGGCTAACGGAGGTGGGATACCATTCAGGGCTGGTAAAAAACTCTACCAGGTCAAGCTTATGAAAGAGAAAATCTGCTCCTTCCCGGAAGACAAAGAAAAAAATGCCAAAAACAAAAATAATTGCACTGATTCCACATAGCCGAATTGTCCACTCAATGACAGGCTCGGCAAGTGTCTCCAAACGTTGTCTATTAATCATCTATATGAAACCCTCTACTGCGTGCTGAACATAACACGCTCTTCTTGAGGCAATGGCACGTATCCACTCTTTTGGACAATAGCCTGACCCACATCAGAGTAAATCCATTCGAGATATTTCCTAATTTCACCGGCTGGCTCTCCAAGAGAGTACATGTATAGGGGCCGGGAAACTGGATAAGTTCCATCTAGGGCAGTTTCGAGGCTGGGCTCATATGCGGGTTTACCTCCCTCTCGGGATACTTTTAGTTTCTTCACATGCTCGGTTGCGTAACCCATGCCGCTGTAACCTATGGCGCAGGGAGTCCTACCAACTAGCTCCACTACATCCTTTGAGCCGTGTAAATCCCTAGAGCCCAATTTGAAATCCTTTTCCGTGCCGAGCAAGGTTTCGCGAAAGTAGTGATAGGTGCCAGAGTTAGATTGTCGGCTTACCCGGATAATTTCGTCATTAGGGCAAGCTGGATTGTTGATGCCTAGCTGAGACCACCTGATGATCTTGCCGCCCTCACCATAGATTTCTGCTAATTGTTCGATGGTGATCTGGTCTAGAGGATTTTCTTTGTTTACATAAACCGCCAGGGCGTCATAGCCCACCACAAATTTCTGCGGCTCTTTGCCGGTATTTTGTTTTGCCCTCGCCATTTCTTCAAGTTCCATCTGGCGGCTGCAATTGGCAATATCAACTGTACCGTTGATTAACGCCGCAATGCCCGTGCCCGAGCCCCCTCCGGAGACTTCCACAGAGACCGAGGGGTTGATTGCGGCATATTCTTCTGCCCATGTTTGGGCCAAATTGACCATGGTGTCAGAGCCAGAATTCTGAATGACAGACTTCCCGGACGGGGAGAGGGAAGTCTCTTCACTTTTTTGACCGCAGCCTAAGACGAAAATGGTGATGGCAATGGCGATACAAACAAAAGCCATGGTATTTTTTTTCAAGGGTGAATTACTGAACATTAGTGTTCCTCCTCCAAAAATTGATTGCCGAGAATCGCCTCAACGAGATCTCGGATATTTGAATCCAAGATATTATAAGTTTTTTCGAAAGCGGCTCGAATATCTTGTTCAGAGCCATCGAGTCTGGAAGGATCTTCTATTTGCCAATCAATGCTTATCATTTTACTCTGTGGTGGTGGAAAGGCATGCTCTGCTTCTTTGCACAGAGAGACAAAAATCTGATAATTTTCGAGATCCAGGATCTGATCGAGAAACTTTGGGGTTTGTTCAGAGATATCAATGCCTTTTTCCGCCATGAACTCGACTGTTTTGGGATCTAAGGGTTGTGGGGCAATCCCGGCACTGTAGAACTGGAACCTCTCCAATCCGAGGGAATTGCCAATACCCTTTGCCATCTGGCCCCGGCAGGAATCTCTCTCGTCCACAAAAAGAACTCGGAAGACTTCCTTTCCCTTGTGTTTAATGTCCTCTCCTGTACACATATAGAGGACTTCTTCACAGATATTACAGGCTCGATCCGCCACGCGCTCAAAGCGAGTGACGATAGTCATGAGTGACGGAAGTATTTCTGCAGGTAGCTTGTCATCCCCATGCATCCCGACCAGTTCATGGTGAATATCCCAACGAATGTCGTCGACTTTGTCCTCCATATCCATGGTGGCCTTCGCCAGCTCGGTATCTCTCTCGGCAAAAGCCTGCATGGCATTACGAAGCATGGGAATCGATTTCTTGCCAATGTCTTCCATTTTTTCATAGGAATGATGTGGATCCAGGGAACGTAGTCTAAGGAAATGTCGGGCAATACTTTCGGCGTAATCCCCAATTCTCTCCAATTCATTGTTGATTTTGATGACTGCATAAACAAAGCGCAGATTCCCTGCAGCAGGCTGCTGTCGCACGAGAAACTCTTGG
>JASFKF010000174.1:0-5065 GCA_050118775.1 Syntrophobacterales bacterium | reverse complement strand
TCCTGGTGTTCAGATTCGCGCCGGCTTTGGCGGCGATCAAGATCCTCGAGCTGTTTGCCCATTGACATTTGGGCATTGCGCACCTGGGCCATCTCGCCCAGCAGATCAACAAGTTCGCCCTTTCCCACATCCAGCTCATCTGTCAACTTATTCAAGCGCGATTTCTCTAGGTTAAGTTCCTCCTCAAGCTTATGGGCTAGAACTTCTGCCTTAGAAAATTCCTCTGCCAAATTACGCTGTTTTTCAGTGAGGCGGTCTCTTTCCTCAGCCAGGTGCTTGTGGCGCTCGTCTTGCTGCTCAATCTCCTTGGTCAAGCGCTGTTGCCTCTCCTTCAGTTCTTGGCTTTGCCGTTGTAAATGGAGGAGGCTGTTCTCGTCGCTGCTGATCGAGTTCTTGATCTGAAACAGTGTTTCTCTTCTTTGCCTTAATTTTTCCCCTACTTCGTGCATCTGGGTGGAACGGTCTGTCAATTCGGTGTCCAATCTCCCCAACTGTGCGGACCGCTCAGCTTGCCTGTCATTGAAGGAGCTGAGATCTTGCTCCAAACGCTGTAGGTCCTGGTTGTGTTGCCCATAGCGGTGCAGCGCTCGGTTTATTTCAATTTGTTTGATTTCTTTTCTGAGAGTTCGGTAACGGTTTGCTCGCTGAGCCTGACGTTTAAGGCTCGAAAGATGGCGGGAAACTTCTGAGATGATGTCACCGAGGCGAAGAAGGTTTTGCCTGGTGAGCTCAATTTTCCGAAGAGCGGCTTTCTTCTTTATTTTAAACTTGGTGATCCCTGCAGCTTCCTCAATGAGAGCGCGAATGTCTTCTGGCTTGGACTCCACCACGGTACTGATCTTGCCTTGCTCGATAATTGCGTAGTGACGATGCCCAACACCTACATCCATGAACAGTCTGCTAATGTCCATTCTACGGCAAGGTATTTTGTTAATGAGGTATTCACTTTCCCCTGAACGAAAAAGGCGACGTGTAACCATGATTTCGGTGTGTTCGTGGTAGGGTGGAGGCGCTTTGCCTTCCTCGTTTGAGAGAACAAGTGACACCTCAGTAAAATTCAATGACTGGCGCCCATTTGCTCCGCCGAATATAACCTCCTCCATGAGCTTGCCTCGGAGCTGCTTGGCGCTTTGCTCTCCTAAAACCCAGCGAATAGCGTCAACAATGTTGCTCTTGCCACAACCATTAGGTCCTACTACCGCACAGATCCCGGTGGAAAAAGTGATGGTGGCTTTGTCGACGAAAGACTTAAATCCGAAGAGTTCGAGTTGTTTAATGTGCATGGGGCTTTTGACAAAAGGACAGATCCGAGTACAAACGGATTGTCCGGTGTGGGCTAATTTCTGGTTTCATGGTGGATTGGCCAGTTCCTCAAAAAAATCACCGAATGCTAACAAAAAGGCAGAACCTTGTAAAGGGATTCTTCTTGTTTCAGGAGTTTCTCCATTTTCTCCTTTTGGATTTGCTTACCTACTAGGTGACTATCTAGTGTGGCCAGGGTAAGCTACACGGTAAACCACCATAGTCGTTGCCATTCGTGGAAAATCTCCTCAACGGGCTGAATCCACAGCCATGAGGCAAACATTTTTGGAAAAACTCGTGATTTTTTTCCCCCAGTTAATGGCGGGTGATGAAGGAAAGGTGAAGGCAGGACCGTGACAAATACTCTGGGGAGAAAAGTATTTTTGCAGCTTCAAAGTTTGATCTGTATAAAGCTCAAAGGACGATGCGTGAGAAGTCCGCCATTTGTTGAAAAAGGTTTGCTATACGAGTGAGCAAAGCCAATCTGTTCTGCCTTAGAGCCAAGTCCTTGTCGAGAACCAATACCTCATCAAAGAAAGCATCTATTGGAGCTTTCAGTTGACTTAGCCGGTTCAACACGGCATCGTAGTCCCTGCCGGCCAAAGGCTTTTCTAGATCCTGTTCGCTGGCGATCAGGTCCCGATACAAGTCCTTCTCTGCTTGGTTCACGAATCTCTCCGGATCCACTGAAATATCAACCGGTTCCTTCAAGATGTTGACCACTCTTTTGACTGTCCCCAGCAATGGTTCAAAGCCTTCTCGGTCTTTGAAGGTTGCTAGGGTCCTGATTTTTGCCACCGTCTCGACCAGGGGATCTAGATGATGGGCAAGTACCGCGTCCACAACGCTTTGCGGGAGTCCCTGGCCGATGAGGAATTGCTGCAACCTTCTTTTGAAAAATTCAAGAACGGCTTGATGGGTCTGGTCAGCAGGTTCGGTGAGCTTTCCGTCCAAACCGTCAATGGCTTTGCTTATTAGGTCAGAGAGAGAGATTGAGAGATCTTTTTCCAATATGATGCGAATAATTCCCAAGGCTTGGCGACGTAAAGCGAAGGGATCCGCAGTTCCAGTCGGAATCTGACCAACACCGAAACAACCAACAACGGTGTCCAGCTTATCAGATATGCTCACCAGGGAGCCAGCCATACCAGAAGGGAGTTGGCCACCCGAATGGGTTGGCAAGTAATGCTCGTAAATGGCCTGCGCCACAGCCTCGTTTTCCTTGGCAAGTTGGGCATAGGCGCGGCCCATAATTCCCTGCAACTCAGGGAATTCGCCTACAGTGCCGCTCACCAGGTCGGCCTTGCACAAATAGGCAGCCCGACTAACTGCGGCCTTATCGTCCGGTGCTACTTGATCAGCCAAATATTCAGCCAGCGTTTTGAAGCGCTCTAGCTTTTCGTAAGAAGTGCCGAGCTTGGAGTGGAATACTACTTCTTTTAGCTCCTCCACCCTGTCATCTAGAGAAACTTTCTGATCCGCCACGTAGTAAAAACGGGCATCTTCGAGACGGGCCCGAAGCACGTATTCGTTACCCAGGGCGACAACTTGAGGATCGCGGGTCAGGGTGTTGTTGACTGTGACAAAATAGGGCATCATTTTACCTGCATCGTCCAGCACCGCGAAGTAACGCTGGTGCGTCCGCATGGCAGTAATCAGAACTTCCTGCGGCAGTTCGAGATAATGCTGGTCGAAACTGCCACAAACCGCCGTGGGATACTCTACCAGCTGAACCACTTCATCCAAAAGACCTTCGTCTTCACGGATATTGCCGTTTTTTTCCTTAGCGCAGGCAGCAACAATCTGTCGTATTCGTTCCCTCCGCTCCTCTATGTCTACGGTTACAAACCTTTCGCGCAGGGCCTCAACATAACCGTTAATCTCACTAACCTCGAACGGTCCGGGGCTCATGAAGCGATGCCCGTAAGAGGTGTTACCACTTGTGACGTTGCCATAAGTGAAGGGGATCACTTCCTTACCCAACAGGGCAACGATCCAGTGTATGGGGCGGGCAAAGGTAACTTTCAAGTCACCCCAGCGCATAGACTTGGGAAAAGGTATATCTCCGATCAGATTTGCCAGCACTCCAGCCAAAAGTTCAACAGTAGACACTCCAGACTCGTGGCGGCTAACAACCACGTACTTACCTTTACTGGTTTCCTTTATCTGGAGCTCTTCAGGGCTCACCCCTTGGGATTTGGCAAAACCGAGGGCGGCCTGGGTGGGATTTCCTCTCTGGTCAAAGGCGACATCCTTTGGCGGGCCAGTGATTTCAACAGTTTGGGCTTCTTGCTTTTCAGTCACTTCTTTTATCATCCAGACCAAGCGTCTTGGGGTGGCCATGGTTTGGATGGTTCCGTGGGCCACCCGCCGATCCGACAGGAATTTGCTGATCATAGTAGCCATGGCATCCAGAGCTGGCTGAATGTAGCTGGCTGGAATTTCCTCGGTGCCAATCTCTAATAAAAAGTCGCTTGCCATAAAGTCTCCCCCGATTCCTTTTTAACGTAACTATTTAAAAATAACTGCCCTCCTGATTCGGTCTATTGTTTTTTCCAGCGATTCAGCAAGGGATAACCCATCTCCTCACGCTGCTCTAGGTAACCCTGTGCTGCAAGGCGAGCTAGATTTCTTACTCTACCTATATAGTTAGTGCGCTCGGCCACGCTAATGGCTCCCCGGGCATCCAACAAGTTGAATGTATGTGAGCACTTCAGACAATAGTCGTAGGTTGGCAGTACTAATTTTCGCTCATTCATACGGATGGCCTCAGCCTCGTACATGTCGAAGAGCTTGAAAAGCATGTCCACATCTGCTTCGTCGAAATTATAGTAGGAAAACTCCACTTCCCATTTATGATGGACATCTCCATAAGTGATCTCATCGTTCCATTTTAGGTCAAAAAGGTTGTCCACCCCCTGGAGGTACATGGCGATTCGTTCTAGGCCATAAGTGAGTTCGCCCGAGATGGGGTCCAGTGGCATACCTCCGGCATGCTGAAAGTAGGTGAACTGGGTGATTTCCATACCGTCCAGCCAGACCTCCCAACCAAGTCCTGAGGCGCCGAGGGTGGGCGATTCCCAATCATCCTCCACAAAGCGAATATCATGGTCCAATGGATCAATGCCGAAGCTTCTCAAGCTTTCAAGGTACAGTTCCTGTAAATCCATGGGAGATGGTTTGAGTATTACCTGATACTGGTAGTAATGCTGAAGGCGGTTAGGATTTTCGCCGTAACGTCCGTCAGTGGGTCGGCGAGATGGTTCTACGTAGGCGACATTGTAGGGTTCGGGACCCAGGCATCTGAGCAAGGTGGCCGGGTTGAAAGTCCCGGCGCCCACTTCGATATCATAGGGCTGTTGAATGATACAACCGTACTCGTGCCAATATTTTTCAATAGCTAGAATCAATTCCTGAAATGTCATGGGAGACTCCTTAGGGAAAGGATACGGAAATGGGTTAAGGAAGTAAATTACCCTGCTGCCGGTTGTCTGTCAAGATTATTGTCCACAGGAGTTTCCCCAAAAATATTATAGAGACATAGGCCACGGGGAAACTACTCTACAACGCACATGATTCGCACCATCTATTGGCAGGATTCCTGTTAAGTGTGCACCATATCTTCATGCAGGCCCTCTCGAGGCTGAGAGAGTGAAGATCGGTTGCTCAGATGTTCGTTGTTTCGCAGCTTCCCCTTTTGGCCTTTGCTGATGTCTCTTCTGAGTGGCTGCGGAAGGTCTGTGCCACTTCCCCGGCTGTGGTT
>JASFKF010000173.1:0-5070 GCA_050118775.1 Syntrophobacterales bacterium | reverse complement strand
AGACAAAATCCAATCGGTGTTGTTTCTCCTTAAGAAATTCAAGGTGTTCCCCATGGAAAAGCTCATGCCTTACCTGGCGAGGGTGAGCAGTCGTTTTGCCGAAGATGATAATCTCAAGGCAGTGGCAGATGAATATACGCATCTGGATAATAGGATAAGATACATAGTTTGCGGTCACACCCACGAGGCCAAACAGGTGGCTGTGCGGGTTACAAAAGATTCTAAGGAACAGGTTTATCTGAACACTGGCACCTGGCGGACAAGATACTACAAGACTACAGAGGATTTGGGTTTTATCGGTTGGAAAAATCTCTCCTATGTTCTTCTCTTCAAAGAGGAAGAAAGGCAGACAGATATTCCCATTTTTGAAACATGGACGGGAACTTTAAAGAAAATATGACCCCCAAATTAAAGCAAATCTAGCCCGGATATTCTATGAATTCACGCCCTGGCGTGACTGGGAATCCGCAAGATTAAACCTCAAGTAGAAAGCAAACGGACAAGATATAAAATAAAAGTCAAAAAAGGAGGCAATTAATGAAATTGGAAACAAGAGTAATTACAGTTATGTTCGCGTTTCTTTTTTATTTTGGTTGTAATTACATTGCGCCCTATAACCAACATGCCTATGAACAGACTACTTCATTAAAAGTGGAAGCCATGTCTTTAGTAGCAAAGGCAAATGAACCTTACAGTGATCATGAAAAAGAGATCGAACAATTTAAGCTGAAAATGTTGAAGGCCCATGAATATGCGAGAGGCATACCAAAAAATCTAGAAGCAGCTGAACAGTGGGCAATTCTGATAAATCCAGAGGGAAAATCTATGTTTGGTTTTCTAGACTTTTGGAAAAAAAATAATCAGTTGTCAGAAATGTTTGCTGAAGAATTTAGGAAAGAAATAGAGAAACACTTCAATGCAATTATCGAACTTGAGGCGGGAAAAATGTCATCAGGTAGTAAACCCTAATGTTGCATCCCTACACCGGTAAAAACCGCTGCCCTCGCGCGATAGCACGCCATCTGCGGCTGTGCTCACCTCGGACAGGACTTCACCTGCGGGCAAGTACGCCTCGACCTATCCGAGCCTGTGCGCAGGCACATCTGACGCTCTCTTACGCATTTTTCCTTGACATAGGTATGCAACATTAGGGTTAAACTTTATAAGGGGAGGGGGACATGGCAGATTTCGACAAGTATTTCGACAAGCTGGTGAAGAATCTAGAGGATTTAATGAAGAATAATTGGAAAGATTTTCTAGATGCTGCCGAGGCGGATGGGAAAGCATTTCTATTGGAGACTAAAGGGGACTTGAAGAGATGGACAAGACTTCTCTCCAATGGTGAAATTACCAGGGGGGAATTTGAATTATTGGTTGGTAGCAAGGAAGACTTACTGCAGTTGAAGGCTTTAAAAAAATTAGGATTGACAAAAGTGAGGATACAGATGTTTCAAACTGCAGTGATTGGGTTGATTATAGACACCGCCTTCGATTTTTTCTTGTGAAATTGAATCTTTACAGGCTTTATTTCTGCTATAACTAAAAGGAGAGATTCATGGCACTCAAGGCGGATGCAGTTTTCGAGGGAGGTGGGGTCAAAGGAATAGGCTTGGTTGGGGCAGTCTCAGAGATTGAGAAGGCGGGTTATGAATTTGAGAATTTGGCAGGGACCTCAGCCGGGGCTATTGTGGCCTCACTTCTTGCTGTGGGCTACAGTTCCGCCGAACTGCAACAAGAACTGGAAAAACTCAACTACAATGACTTTAAGGACGAAGGGTTGCTGGACAAGTTAGGTTTTTTTGGCAAGAGCCTTAGCCTCGGTTTTGAGTATGGGATCTACGAGGGGGAGTTCTTTGAAGACTGGCTTGAGGGGTTACTGGCGGCTAAAAAAATGACCATCTTTGGGCAGATAAAGACAAAGTACAAGGAAGACAAGTATAAATACAAATTTCAGGCTATCGCAGCCGATATAACCGACAGAAGACTCCTTGTCCTTCCCGGTGATCTGAAATTGTTTGGCATCAACCCAGATGAATTCAGCATCTCCCGAGCCGTTAGAATGAGTATGAGCATTCCATTTTTCTTTGAACCAGTGGAGCTTCGCGACATCAGTGGCAGAAAACACTTCGTTGTGGATGGCGGGCTTTTGAGCAACTATCCCATCTGGCTTTTGGATGATGGGACTGCTGATCCACCCTGGCCTACCTTCGGGTTCAAACTTATAGAGCCGGACAAGAGGGAATTAAAGAAAGCCAACAGAAACCCCATCAACAATCCCATAAGTTTTTTGAAGGCTATTGTGGGTACCATGCTAGACGCCCACGACAGTTACCATATATCCAAGTCAAAAGGGGACTATGACAGGACAATTGGCATTCCAGCAGTGGTAAAGGTTGATGGTACAGAGAAAGAAATAGAAACGACAGACTTTAATATAACTCAAGAAAAAAGCCAGGCTCTGTTTGAAAACGGAGTGAAAGCTGCCAAAAAATTTCTGAAGAAATGGAATTTCGATAGGTGGAAAAAGAAATATAGGAAGAAGTGAAAATTAACCCTAATGCTAGATTAATTCAAAAATACGGGCAACCGCTTCTTGGGCGGTTTCAGCGTAGTGGACACCGCGAAGGTTGGGAATTGTTTTGAGGCCAACTATGGGTTTGCCGATCTTAAGACCGTGGCCGATTTCGGACAGGGTGCCGGCGCCGCCAGACACTGCCACCAGGCCGTCGGCAGTGTGAGCTATGATTACATTTCGAGCCTGGCCCATGTCCGTGGCAACCGGTATGTTGATGTATGGATTAGCACTATTGCCTGAGGGCCCGGGTAATATTCCAACCGTTAGACCGCCAACCATGGAGGCGCCTTTGGCGGCAGCTTCCATGACTCCACCCAAACCACCACAAACGAGGATTGCACCTCTTTTGGCAATCTCTTCTCCAACCTCCACAGCAAGTTGATAAATGGAGCTCTCACACTGTCCGGCACCAATAACTGCAATAATTGGTGGAGATTGGCTCATTACAAGTTACTCCTTCCAGCCGTGCGTACCCAGCAAATTGACAAAGCGGCAACCGCCCAGATCAGTTTTGGTAATTCCTTCCTTTACCCGGATTATTTTCATAAGCGATTGGGTATACCGATCTCCCACGGGGACAACCAGTCTTCCCCCCATGGCCAGTTGGTCCACGAGGGGTTGGGGAACATCCGGTGACCCTGCAGTTACAATGATTGCATCAAAAGGTCCTTCCTCCTTCAGACCGAGGGTGCCGTCGCCCACCTTCAGGACCACGTTGAAGTACCCGAGATCGTCCAGGATACGCTGCGCCTTGACTGATAGTGTGCGGATGCGCTCAATGGAATAGATTTTCTCAGCCAGTTCTGCTAGGATTGCTGTCTGGTAGCCAGAGCCCGTACCGATTTCCAAGACCCTCTCTTGCCCCTGCAGTTCCAGGGCTTCGGTCATCAATGCGACCATGTAGGGTTGGGAGATGGTTTGTTTACTGCCAATGGGAAGGGGATGATCGTTGTAAGCTTGGCTGACGAGAGCTTCTTCCACGAAACGGTGGCGGGGCACTTTTCTCATAGCGTCGAGAACGCGGGGATCTTTAATGCCGCGGCTGATAAGCTGGCTTTCCACCATGCGGTTGCGAGCTGTGGCATACTCCATCAAACCCCCCAATGGGTCAAAATGCCCGTAGGTTAAAGGTAGATTAGCCATGGACCTTTTGTCAACGCAAAATCCCAGTCAGGCAAAGGAAGGTAACACCTATTTTGCTTACAATGTCCGACCACTGCTCCTTATTCTGGTAGGCATGGTTATTTTGCTGGTTCACTGTACAAGGCCACTGACGCACAAGCAGGTAATGGTAAACAACCGGCCGGAGAAGAAGGTTTTCAAGATGCAACCTGACGTGGTCCGAGAAGCGGTAAAAAGGGCACTGGAAAACAAGGAGTTTATCCTGGAGTCAAAGCAGAGTAGCGATCTGCACCTCGAAACAGAGTGGCTGGAAGACCAAGGCTACCGGAGCAGGGTGGAGGCGGACATCAAGGTGTTGTCACGGAACAAAACTGAGTTGACCATAGTGATGTTTCTCGAGAAAAAACTCGTGTTCCGGGACAAATGGAAACCAATGGACGAGATAGGAGAGGACACTTACAGAATTTTGATGGGTGACATCGAGATGGAGTGCTATCGTGTCCTTTACGACCGTACGTAAGGCCGTAATACCAGCCGCTGGATTGGGCACGCGAGTGAGGGGAATCGCTGGAGACTTGCCAAAAGAGCTTCTTACTGTGGCGGCAAAACCCCTTATCGTCCATGCCATAGAGGGTTTGGCTGCCAGCGGTGTTCGTCAAATCGGGGTGATCATCAGCCCAGTCAAAGAGAGTATCCGCCAATTTCTCCTGGGAAACCCACCTGAATTTCTTGCCCCCCTGTTAGATGCCCACTTAAAAGTGCTTTTTAAAGCGTGCGAGTTCAGTTTTTTTGTTCAGCCCGAACCAACTGGCTTGGCAGATGCGGTAAGTCTTTGCCGGGAATTTGTAGGCAATGAACCCTTTGCCTTAATCATGCCGGATAACATTTTGCTGGATGGCCTTCCGGTGGTAACCCAACTGATACCTTTTTTTGCCAGGGAGGGTGGAGACATATTAGGGGCCATTAACTTAGAAGCGGAAGAAGCCTCCCGTTTTGCTAATGTGGGAATCCTTGAGGCTGAAGTTATTCCTGGCATGAGCCCAAGATTTAGGAAGGTTTCCGAGTTCTCCAGCAAGACGGGCGACCCTCTGAGTGTACCTCCAGGAGAAAAACTGCTCAAGAATTTCGGTGGCTCCATATTTCTGCCACACTTTTTCGATTATATCGAAGAAAGTCGCCCTAATGCTAAGGGTGAGCTGGACGACGTTCCGGTTATCCAGGCCATCCTCAGGGAGGAGGAATTAAGAGTCGTAGTACTTGAGGGAAATGGCTTTGACGTGGGAAACCCGGCGGGCTATTGGGCGGCAAATCTCTATATCGAAAGCAAGCAGCCGCAGCGACAGGGATGGTAGGGGCTAAAGGAGATTTGCCAG
>JASFKF010000172.1:0-5081 GCA_050118775.1 Syntrophobacterales bacterium | reverse complement strand
AGCCGAGGTGATCCGGAGCAGCGCTGCGGCGCTGGGAATCTCCATGGAGCGTATTTGGTTGGATCCTATTGTCACTCCAGTAAACGTTCAACAGAACCAGGTGATGGCACTCTACAACTTCATGAGAGACTACTACAGCGCAGGTGTTTTTGAAGGATGCACCTCCACCTGCGGACTTTCCAATGTTTCCAACGGACCTCCGGAACACTTGCGGCCCATCCTCAATCAGACTTACATGGTCATGCTCAAGCGTTTCGGTATGGGCTCTGCCATCGTGGACACATTCGACACGGAGCTTCACAAGTTTGCCCGTGGCGAGATGGCAGACATTGAACAACTGGTGTTCAAGGTGTGTGACGGCGAAGAGGTGGACATAAGCAGCCTCGGCAAGGAAGAGGCTGACTATGTGAAGACCGCCCGCGTGCTCATGGGACACAGTCTCTACTCCGACTCCTGGCTAGAACTGTAAAGGCGCTACGGTTTTCGACAACAGAACTCCCTTCCGCAAACTGGAAGGGAGTTTTTTTATGGAAAGCGCATAGCGCATGGAGCATAGAGCATAGGGCATAGAGTCAAATTGCGGATCGATGAAAGGCCTACGGCACAGGGCGTAAGGCTCAAGGCAACAGAAGATTAAATCTTTTCCTTGCGCCCTGAGCCTTAAGCCGTATGCCTCTCTGGATTCTTGCTATTGACTATTACAATATCACGCTATGCGCTTACCGCTATGCGCTGTGCGGTTCGAACAGTGGGATAGTCTGCTTCATTTGTTCCAGGTTTTTTTGGTACGAAAGGAGGGCCTGGAGGAGAGAATCACGCTCCACCACGGCATAGCGATCCGGTCCGCGGCTCCAAAGAAGTTTGAGTTCTAGTTTGTTCTGATAAAATATAATCCCATCATCGGTAGGATGGGAAAGGATGAATTTCTTCTCCTTTGGGGTGGTGGCCAGATGATGCTCAGCAGCAAAGAAAAAGAGGGAAGCTGCTGGCAGGGAGAAAAATCGGTAGTCCGGGCCAAATTTATTCCAGGGTGCGCTTTCGATGTTGTAGATTACAGTTGAACCGTTAGGGGGTACCTCAACGGTCAGGGCCGCCTGTATCTGGATGGAGAGAGGATTTGGTGTCAAGTCGGGTCTTTGTTCGATACACTCAGTCAGCAGCTGAGAGAAATCAACAAGACGGGTCAACAACAAAAAGGTTTTTTCCGAACTACTCTCATGTCTCCGTAAGAGTTCCCAGACAAAAGGGCGGCGGTACCATTCAAGTTTCTGCAAGAGCTCCCAAACCTCCAAATTCCAGTCGGAAAATAGTCGACTGTTGTGCAAATCCAGAGGAACGATGGTGGCAGGGACCAGAAACTTTTTTGCCCGATTAAGGATGACAAATGTTCCCTGCGTGGGTAATGGAGAGACGAATCTAGTGTTGCAGGTCATATACCACCCAGATTATGAAAAGGATTTCTCGCCTGGAACCATCGAGGCACCTCAGCGAATCAGGGCTATCCGGGATAGTCTACAGAAATACGAGCCTTTTATCAAACCTCAACCGGCTTCTGAGGCAGACTTATATCTGGTTCACGAACCGGCCATGGTGGCAAGGATCAGAAGCAGACGGTTGTTGTTGCAGGCAGTCTTATTCGCGGTGGGCGGGGCAATTGACTGTGCCAAATTGGCCTTGGCCAACAGGCCTGCTTTTGGACTTGTGCGACCTCCAGGCCACCACGCAGATCAGAGCGGATCGTGGGGATTCTGTTACGTGAACAATATAGCCATTGCCGTGAGAAAGCTGCGTCAGGAATTGGATATTCGCTGGGTGTATATCATAGACTTGGATCATCACCTGGGAGACGGCACCCAGAGAATTTTTGCATATGATTCCGAAGTTTCAGTGAAGAATGTCTTGGCCGTAGAACGAGATAAGTATCTGGAACAGGTGCAGCACGTCTTAAAGGTTATCAGGAAGGCCGATCTGCTGGCTGTATCAATGGGTTTTGATACCTATGAGAAGGACCTTGGCGGTTTGCTGAAAACTGAAGATTACAGACTCCTGGGTTCTTGGCTACGCCAGGCCTCGGAGAGGCTCTGCGGGGGTAGGCGGTTTGCCATACTGGAAGGTGGCTATTATCTCCCGGATCTCGGGAAGAATGTGCTCGCCTTTTGCGAAGGATTCGGCGGCGAGACTGGCGAAATGAGCGAGATGAGCGAGACGAGCGAGAAGAGCGAGACGGGCGAGAGGAGGTAAATGTGCCCGACCTCCCGTCTCGCCCGAGATCTCGTCTCGTAGCGCAAAGCGGTTAGCGCTTTGCGTTATAGCTGTTTTGCTAAAGCCTCCTTCAGTTCTTCACCTGCCATTTCCTTCAACCGGGCGTGGGCAGCTGCCAGCCGGGCCACAGGAACCCTGAGGGGCGAGCAGGAAACGTAAGTCATTCCCACCTGGTGGCAAAATTCGATGGAGCGGGGATTACCGCCATGCTCACCACAAATGCCGATTTCGATGTCAGGTCTGGTCTTGCGAGCCCACTCGATGGTTATGTCTATAAGGCGGCCCACTCCCTTGACATCCAGAATCTCGAAAGGATTGTCCTGGAGAATCTGGCGCTCATTGTAGAGGGGCAGGAATTTGTTCTCCGCATCTTCCCTAGAGAAAGAGAAAGTTCCCTGGCTGAGGTCATTCGTGCCGAAGGAGAAGAACTCGGCCACCTCGGCCAGTCGACCGGCGCGCATACAGGCACGCACTACTTCGATCATCGTGCCGAAAAAGTACTTCACCTTCACCTTGTAGCTTTTTTCCACTTCCTTGTGGATCCTTAGCGTCCGTTCATGCACCCAGCGGAGCTCCTGGGCTGTACAGACCTGGGGAATCATAATCTTCGGCTTTACCTCTACTTTATCCTGTATGCATTCCGCTGTGGCCTCGAGGATAGCCTGAATCTGCATGTCATAGATCTCAGGGCTCGAGATACCCAAACGGACACCGCGGTGTCCAAGCATGGGATTTACCTCGGTGAGGCTTCGCACCTTGCGCAGGGTTTCCTCTTTTCTGCTGAGCAGATCCTCGTCTATGCCAGCACTGCGGATTTGAGAAAGATCCCGGATAACAGTATCCATGGCAGGTACGTACTCCAAGAGCTTGGGATCCAGTATTTTCATGGTTTCCGGGAGTTCCTCGACGCTGCTCATGAACATACTGAATTCCCGCAACCTCTTGATGTCCACCATTAATTCTTCAATGGTGGGGAGAAACTCATGGAGCGGCGGGTCGAGGAGCCGGATGATTACCGGCAAACCGACCATTGCTTTAAAAATTGCTTTGAAATCCTCCTTTTGCATGGGAACCAACTTGTCGATGGCGACCTGGCGGTCATCGTCGTTGTCTGCCAGGATCATCTCTTGAAAAATGGGGAGCCTATCAGGATCGTTGAACATTCGTTCAGTTCTGCAGAGGCCAATACCTTCCGCGCCCAACTGCCGAGATCTGATTGCGGCCTCCGGGGTGTCGGCATTGGCCCATACTCCAAGGGTACGGATTTCGTCTGCCATCTCAAGGATGGAGAGCATATCCTCAGTCATCTCCGGCTCGATGGTGGGAATCTGGCCGGCGTAGACAGAACCGGTGCCGCCGTCGATGGTAATTACTTCCCCTTCACCGAATTGCCTTCCTCCCATGGAGACCTTTTTTTTGCCATAATCAATATGAATATTCTCCGCCCCTGAAATGCAGGGTTTGCCCATACCCCTGGCTACCACTGCGGCATGGGAGGTCTTGCCCCCTCGAGAGGTGAGAATCCCTCGGGCAGCGAACATTCCGTGAATATCATCAGGCCTGGTTTCCTCCCGCACCAAGATTACCTGGTGGCCCTGTTCTGCCATGGCCACCGCATCATCAGCGCTGAAACACACCTCACCGACGGCAGCGCCGGGCGAGGCAGCAATCCCCACAGCCAATGGTTCGGCAGCGGCTTTCGGATCCAATCGGGGATGAAGCAGTTGTTCCAGCGCCTCGGGTGCGATGCGCATGACCCCTTCATGCTCGCTAATTAACCCCTCATTTACCATGTCGTTAGAGGTCTTAACCAGGGCCTGAGCATTCATTTTGCCATTGCGGGTCTGAAGGCACCACAGTTTACGCTTTTCAATGGTGAACTCGAAATCTTGAATCTCGCGATAATGGTTTTCCAGAGTCTGACGTAGCTTGAGCAGTTCGCGGTATGCCTTGGGCATATCTTTGCGCAATTCCTTGAACTGCTTGGGGGTGCGGATCCCGGCAACCACATCTTCTCCTTGGGCATTGATGAGGTACTCACCGTAAAGCCGGTTGTCGCCAGTGCCCGGATCGCGAGTGAATCCCACGCCGGTGGCGGAGTCATCACCCATGTTGCCAAAGACCATGGTGCAAATGTTTACCGCAGTTCCATAGGCCATGTCTTTGGTGATGTTGAACTGGCGCCGGTAATCTACCGCCCGTTTGACATTCCATGAGCGAAAAACCGCTTCCACCGCCATCTGGAGCTGAGTCATGGGATCTTGGGGAAAATCTTTCTTGGTCTCTTTCTTTATTACCTTGAGGTACTCATCGCAAATAATCTTCCAGGAGTCGGCGCTGAGGTCTGTATCGAATTTAGCGTTGTTCTTTTTCTTCTCATCCTCCAAGATACGGTCAAATATCTCCTCGTCCAAATCTAAAGCAATCTTGGCATAGAGAGAGAGGAGGCGACGATAGGCGTCGTAGACAAATCTTTTGTCCTTGGTGAGCTTGATTAGCCCGGCAACGGTTTGATCGTTGAGACCAAGGTTAAGAATGGTGTCCATCATGCCGGGCATGGAGAGAGCTCCACCGGAGCGTACTGATACGAGGAGGGGATTTTTCGGGTCACCGAAGCCCTTGCCGGTTTTTTTCTCCACTTCACTCAAATGTGCTTTTACTTGCGCCATGAGACCCTTGGGCATTTTGTTGCCCGATTCAAGGTATTCGATGCAAGCCTCGGTGGTTATGACAAACCCGGGGGGAACCGGAATGCCGATCTGCGTCATTTCGCACAGATTAGCGCCCTTGCCTCCTAGTAGTTTTTTGTTTTTCCCGTC
>JASFKF010000171.1:0-5085 GCA_050118775.1 Syntrophobacterales bacterium | reverse complement strand
CATGAATCTCGCCAGAATTCTGTACAACGCCGTCACCTTCCCGGTGGCGGTTGCAACCGAACCTCTCGCTTACCTTATTTCCTTTCTACTGCCGGATGAAAAGGCTAACCGCTGGAGACAGAGATTAGGCTTTCACTCCCAAGAAACTATTCAATCCCTCCACCGCAGACCTCTAATTTGGATCCACGCCGTCTCAGTGGGTGAGGTGGGGGTTGCTTCCACTCTGATCCAAGCCCTCGAACAGGTGAGACCAGGCTTGACCATAGTTGTTTCCACAACCACTCCCCACGGGCAGGAGTTGGCCAAAGAAAAACTTGCTCCCAGGGCAACCTGTATATATTTCCCTCTGGATTTCATTACTTCAGTTCGGCGTGCTCTGCGGTGCATCCAGCCAGATATCATTGTCTGCCTGGAGACGGAACTCTGGCCTAATTTTTTGGGCGAAGCCAACCATCTGAGAATTCCCGCGCTTCTCTTGAATGGGCGCATTTCACTGAGGTCGTTCAGACACTATAGAAAGATCCCGTCGTTGATGAAACCCTTGCTCAACGATTTTGCCGGCCTGGCAATGTCTTCGCAAGATGACGCCAAAAGGGTGATTGACCTGGGTGCTCCAGCCAACAAGGTTTTGGTGACGGGAAACATGAAAGGCGCTGGATTGTTAGAGCAGACAGATTCAAACAAAATTGAAGATCTCCGGCAGAGATTAAAACTGCAATCCGGGGAGCCCGTATTTGTGGCCGGAAGCATCCGTGAGCAAGAGCTTATCTGGTTGCCGGAGATTTTTTCCCGGTTGTTGGGACAAAGACCTGATTTGGTAGGAATATTTGCGCCCCGTCACTTGAATCGTATCGCCCGTTTGGCCTCTTGGTGCGAACAGCAGGGTCTGGAGTTTCAGCGCTTGAGTTCCCTGATGAACGGATCGGAAGCAAGGAAAGCCAATGTTATTTTGGTGGATGGGGTTGGGATGCTCTTTGATCTTTATGGCTTGGGGGATTTGATTTTTTGTGGGGGAAGCCTGATACCCCTCGGAGGTCAGAACATTCTGGAGCCGGTTGCCTGGGGAAAACCGGTTTTTTACGGACCTCACATGGATAATTTCCTGGAAGCCAGCCAATTGTTAGAAAGGGCAGGTTGCGGAGTCAGGGTGCGAGATCGAGATGAACTCCTGGCGCAACTTCGTCATTTTCTAGCCAATCCGGAAGAGCTGAACGGCATGGGCAGCAAAGGCCAAGCTGTCTTAAGGGACCGCAATCGTATCGCCATAGACCAGGCGAAAATAGTCAAAGAGGTACTGGACGGCATAGAGCGTAGAGCATAGGGAGGAGATTTCGAATTTCGGATTGCGAATTTCGAATTTAGGAATTTTCTAATGACTACCAGATTTTGTGAATTAACCCTGTGCCCTGCGCCTTAAGCCTTGCGCCGCGCTTTTGCGCGCGAACGGAGTGAACTTGTGAACGAAGAAAAACTTCGCGAATTACTTCAGTCTCTGCAAGAAGGCAGAACCGACGTGGAAACGATCCTGGCAAGCTTGCGCTCATGGCCTTATGAAGACCTCGGCTTTGCCCGGGTGGATCACCATCGCTCCTTACGACGCGGTTTTCCGGAGGTGATCTTTGGTGAAGGTAAAAGTGCCGGCCAGATCGTAGAAATAATCAAAGCCATGCTGGCTCAACACTCAGATGTACTTGCGACCAGGGTCGATGGGGCCAAGGCAAAAGAGGTGCAGAAAAAGATCAGGAAGGCAGTTTACGATGACGTTTCTCGCACCCTCACAGTGAGACAAAAAAAGGCTGCTGAAAAAGGAAAAGGGTTGGTTCTGGTTCTGGCAGCTGGAACCTCCGATATTCCAGTGGCGGAGGAAGCTGCCATCACCGCGGAAATGGTTGGCAGTAGGGTTGAAAGGCTTTTCGACGTTGGAGTGGCCGGGTTGCATCGCCTCCTGGATCATTTCCACCAGATGCGAGAGGCAAGTGTTTTGGTGGTTGTCGCCGGCATGGAAGGAGCTCTTCCCAGTGTGGTGGGGGGCATGGTGAGTAAGCCCATAATCGCCGTCCCTACCAGTGTGGGCTACGGTGTTTCATTTAAGGGGCTGGCAGCTCTCATGGCCATGCTCAACTCCTGCGCTCCCGGGATAGCGGTGGTAAACATCGACAACGGCTTCGGCGCCGGCTACCTCGCCGCCCTGATAAATCAAGGCTAGCTTAACTAACCGCAGACGTCCGCAGACATACACTCACCGTTAGATCTTATTTTCTTGGCACGGGTTTGGCTGCGCCAAACGCACAGATTGAACGGCTAAAAGATAGAACCACGAAGAAAACGAAGGGCACGAAGAGAAAATAGGATCGCTTAAGTGCACCCCGCGGAGCGGGGGCGTCCCGATGGGTACATCGGGACTAATGGGGAGCACCTGATGACGATAACAAGCTAGCTTGTTATCGTCCCACAGGGCTTCCCCATACAGCCCTTAAGCGGTCCTCGTATCGACTTACTTCCTTCTGATTCTCCTATCCTGCACATCCTGTTATCCTGTCTGATAAATTTAGCTTTCTTTATTCGTGATCTTCGCGTACTTTGCGGATTGATTGGAAGTCCGCGGTCGTCTGCGGTTGATTAAATAATCAAACGGTCTCCGGGTTCAGGAACGATGACCTCCACCTCCTGAACCGAATTAGCTAACTCCTTAATCTCCGCAAATCTCTCCCTTCTAATATCCCTCTGAATATGAACCAATGCAAGTCTTCTCGCCCTGCAGGCTCGGGCCATCTCCAGGCACCCGGCTATGGTGCCATGTCCTGGAATGTCTTTCGAAAGGTGAAAAGCTTCGTGAACAATGAGATCTACACCTGTTGCCAGAGACCTGGTTTCAGAGGTAGGGCGGCCGTCGCCACTGTAAAATAATGTTTTTTCCTTCGCTGCCAATCTCAGGGCTAGGTCTCTCTGCGGGTGGTCGTTGATCGCTGTGCTCCACGACAATCCAAAGGCCATTAACATGTCGCCCGGTTCAACTTCTTTGAATTTCAATGAGAAGCCCAGACGAGGGTAGAAATTGGGGTAGGCCATATCAAGACATTTCAAGACAAAAGACTCGATTCCTTTCTGCCCGAGAAAACAGAGGTCTTTTTTTCTTTTCTCTTCCCAGAAACGCACGAGCAGGGCAGGCAAGCCAAAGGCATGATCAGCGTGAAAGTGTGATATCCAGATGCCATCTAAGGTGTCCGGGTGCATTCCCTGCTGCCATAATTTAGGCGGCACTGAATAGCCACAGTCAAGCAATACAGACACAGGTCTTCCCTCGATGTCTGTGCGAACCAACATCGAAGTATTTGGCATGTCCTCATCAAACGCCTCACCAACACCCAGAAAGGTTATTTCCATTTCTCATTACCTCTCACAGAGCTCACGGACCCGCCCGCCTCGCCAGAGCGAGAGCGACGGCGGGCAGGGAACTCAGAGAGCTCTTCCTGCCCTTGACCGATTAGATTCTACACAGCTGTTTTAGTTGCTGAAGTTCCTCTAACCCAAACCTCTCGCTCCGACAAGGTAGTATAGAGTTGTTATGATAAAGGGGTTCGTTGACTAGATCAAAAGGGGAACTTCTAAGTGCCTCAGACCAAAGGGGAGTTCCTGGGATAGGCGAATATTCAGCCAGATAAGGCCTGGCTCCTAGGTCTCGCACCATTCGTATAGATTCCGCCACCTCTACCAATTCCTGTCCCGGAAGACCACAAAGAAGGTAGATCCCAATCTGATCAGCCTGAAAGCCTGCTCGCGTGAGGTTCTCCATGGCAGTAGAGAAAGCCCCTGGCTTGACCTTGTCTCCCAGCTGATGCTGTCGCTGGTGGTCGGTAGTTTCGAGACCAAGACGAAGAGTTTTGAAACCAGATAGAAAGAGACTTTCACAGACCTCTTCGGTGAGGCCACTGACGTGAACACCATTAGGAGTATGGAATTGCAACGGTAGTCCCCTCCGCCTGACTTCATTTAGTAAAACGAGTATGTGTTTGCCCGGATCTAACAGAAGGGCATCATCGTAAAAGGCCACATTTACGTTGGAGTACTTCTGGTGCCAGTGCTCTAGTTCGTCCACCACCTCTATGGGATCTCTTCGGACAAATTTGGGAAAGAGCAAGTCTGAAGCACAATAAGGACAATGAAAGGGGCAACCGCGAGAGGTGAGGATGCAGACATATTGTAGATGGGGCAACAAATCAAAGGCCGGCCAGGGTAAGGTGTTTACCTCAACAGTATGAGAAGGTTTTTTAGAAGAGTGGCCGGTTAGTTTCTCCAATAGGTGCAAGATGCGATTCTCACCGGGGCCGGAAAGAACGTGATCGGCACCGCTTCTCCTGACAGCGTGCTCATGGCAAAGGGTGGCGTAAATGCCTCCCAGTACCACGGGGACATCAGAGAAATGCTTTTTAACTAATCGAATACTCTCTAGTACGCCGGGGTACCAGTAGGTCATGGTGGATGTGACTAGAACAACATCTGGTTTCGGCCCATCGAGAAGGCGGTCTTGAAAAATTTCAGCAGTGATACCGAAGCGGTAGTATGGTCGCTCAAATTGCTCCAGCCCATTTGGTTTTGCTACCTCAGTTCGGTAAAACTTGCCCGTACCAAAACCCCTCCGTGTGGCAGGCTTCATCCCAGCGACCTCTTTCAACCGTGGGTCATGAATATCCAGACAGTCCACCAACCTCAGATTATAGCCGTGGACGCGCAAAAGCCCGCCAAGCAGCAGGAGTCCCAAAGGCTTAGACCACAGATCATGGGCAGCAAAATCATAAACCCAAGGATTAATCAGGAGAATATTTGGAGGTTTTTTATTCATGATTCAAATTTTAGGTCGGATCGTTCTCGCCGATCTACAAGAGTCTCACTTTAGTAAAGAAAGAATCCACTCTTGCCCCCTTCCCATAAAGAGACCATCCACTCTTGCCCCCCTTTTATAAAGGTGCTTCGGGGTTTTCAGTGGGTAGCAGGTGGTGGTAGACTCGTTTTCCGAAAGGAGGCGAGTCATGCGCGATACCGACCTGTACCGTCATCTGTTGGGGATTGAAGATCCCTGGTTTGTGT
>JASFKF010000170.1:0-5093 GCA_050118775.1 Syntrophobacterales bacterium | reverse complement strand
AATCCCCGCCTAAGGATGATCATGGCCACCCTGCGCAAAAGGGATAAGTCTCTTCGTCATTACGATCAGAGAGTTTTCCAGCACTTACATAAGGCTCTGAAGCATGGAGCGCAGCTAAGTCCTGAGAGCCTCCCCAAAAAGTAGTAATGATTCGTAAAACTTTGCTAAGGCAACTCTAGGGTGGTGAAGACTAAATTATCAGCCTCCTTCTCATGAGTGTAATTGCTAGGACAAAGGTGGCGGCTGAGAAGAAGGCCAGGTAGAGAAGACTCAGCAAAAGCTGGGCCTGCAATTTTCCCATAGCCAGAGCCCGCACTAGGGCGACAAGATGGGTGAGGGGAAGAGTTTGGGCCAGAACTTGGGCCCAGTTAGGTAGGGTCTCTAGGGGGAAGAAGGTACCACTAAATAGGAACATAGGGGTGATGAAAAGAAATATGGGAAAGTTGAATACCTCAATTTGAGGCACCAAGGCGGTAAAGCACATGGCTACAGAGCCAAAAGCCAGCCCTCCAAGAAAAGCGAGGGGCAGGATCAAAAGGGCTTGGGGATAGGCGAGTAGTCTAAAAGAACTTATTACCGCCATCATGAGAATGGTTGCCATAAGAGATTTTACCGCGCCCCAGACAATTTCACCGGTAATGATCTCATCCAAGTTGAGGGGGGTGGCCATAATGGCATCGTAGGTTTTTTGGTAGTACATGCGCACGTATGAAGCATAGGTGTTTTCAAAAAAAGCGTTATACATAATGTTGATTGCAATCAGTGCCGGCGCGATGTAGGCAACGTAGCTTACCGGTTCCCCTCGGTAAGAGATCTCTCGAACCAGTAACCCCAGCCCGGCTCCAAAAGCTAGCAAATATAGGACAGGCTCCAGGATTGGCGGCAGGAAACTTACCTTCCAAGTCCGTCGCAGTACCTGGGAGTTTCGCTGCAGTATACGGAGAAATCTCGGCGATATGTGTGGTAGCCAGTTCATTAATATCCAGAAAACCTGATCCTCTGTAACAAGTCACGGCTAAATGGCATTGCCGGCCCAAAACGTTCAAGGCATAAGGTGCACGGCGCAAGGCATAAGGAAAGAATAAATTTTTCTTTATTGTTTTTCCCTTGTACCTTGTGCCCTGCGCCCTGAGCCTTCCCCTTCGAGGGTAGATCATTGCTACGCTCTCAGGGCTCGCATTCTTACTTTCCTGGAGTAATCAATCTCTCAGCTCCCTTCCCGTAAGTTTGAGAAAGACGTCCTCAAGAGTGGCCATTCTCAGGCTACAGCCACGATCGCACAAACTCTCTGAGATCTTGCGAAAAAGTGTTTCACCATCTCTGGTATAAATGAGCAGCCGATGGGAAAGCTTCTCGTGGTCTAGATTGCTCTCTTTGACAAACTTTAGGAGTGATTCACTAGGCGACTCAATCTCGATTACATTGGCCCCCACATTTTGATGGATCAAGTCCAGTGGTTCGCCTTCAACTAAGATACGCCCATGATCCATAATCACTAATCGATCGCAAAGGTGTGCCGCTTCTTCCATATAGTGAGTGGTAAGGAGAATACCCAGTCCCTGAGCTTTTAACTCTGCCAGCCGGGTCCAGACCTGATGTCGGGACTGAGGATCTAGACCTGTGGTAGGCTCATCGAGAATGAGGAGTTCAGGTTTGTTGATAAGGGCGCGGGCGATAACCAGTCGCCGCTGCATACCACCGGAGAGCTCTAATATTTTGGCCTTTTTTTTGTGCTCCAGTTGCATGAAACGCAGCAATTCAGAGGTTCGCTGCCTGGCTGTGGCTCGCGGTATATCGAAATAGCTGGCAAAGGTGACCAGATTTTGAAAAACGGTGAGATCTGGATCCAAATTGTTTTCTTGCTGGCACACACCGCTTTTTGCCTTTATAAGCCGGGCGTGCTTCTGAATGTCCAGGCCAAAAACCTTGAGAGTTCCGGAACTCACCGGGCTGAACCCGTAGATCATGCGGACGGTGGTTGTTTTTCCAGCCCCGTTGGGACCGAGGATGCCGAAGCACTCTCCCCTGGACATGCGCAGAGATATACCATCCACTGCTTTGAGGCCATTAAACGTTTTGCAGAGGTCTCTGGCATAGATGAGATCTTCGGACATTTTCTTTTCATCCCACAATAACTGGGTAATTAAACATTTTGAGAAAATAGTAATCACTCTGGGCCGAGAATACCATGCTTTTCCGGTAAAGATGACGAGCGCTTTTGGGGTAATGGAATATCAGAAATTCCAAATGACAAATCACTATTTCTAGGGTTTCGGATTCTATTTCTCTTTTTCCTGACACCAGAAACCCTGAGCTGTTGGAGATAGTCAGAAAAGGTCATGGCCCTTTTTTAGAAATCTACTTCCAATGCGGTTTCTTCGCAATCAGCACAGATGTATTTATATATAACATTACCTGTATATAGATCGAGTTGATCGTCGAGAAATCTGCCGTACTCGTCTACAAGTTCAACATTTATCTTGGCACCTTTGTCATCATAGGACTCCCTTAGGAAGAGTTTGTGCCCACCGTTTTTTGGACATATTAATTTCACGGAACCTTTCCCCTTTCAAAGCTTGCACCCATGCCATTGGATGCTTGTAGTTACTAGTCTACTCTCTGTTAATTTGAGTAGGGATTCCCCTCCGACCCTTGCCACCCCTATTAGTATCTCCAATATCATATCTCACATCACCACCCGGTCTTGAAAGAAAGTGGTCGAGGAGGGAATCATTGTTCAAGTTGTTAATTAATCAGCAAGCATTCTCAAGAGTCTGTGGTACTATGTAAAACAGACAATACAATCTAACGTTCCTTTCTAGCACAATCAGCACGGAGGTTAGGGCGATGAAAGATTTGGTTGAAATCATGGCGAAGGCGCTGGTGGATTACCCTGATCAGTTGGAGATAAATGAGATCGGTGGAGGAGACACTTTGGTAATTGAACTGAAAGCAGCCAAGGAGGACATCGGCAAGATAATCGGTAAGAAAGGCCGCAATGTCCAGGCTATGCGAACCATCTTGAATGGTGCCTCCAGAAGACTCAGGAAGCATGTGGTTCTTGAGATTATTGACCGGTAATGGCGAGTGCAGGTCGCAAAGTGGAATAAAGGCATTGGAGTTACCTGGCACGGAAGATTGAAGAGTGGCTTTGTTTGCACTGTGCCTGAGCTTGCCGAGAAAATTAACCATGGTAGAACAAAGCAAGAATAAGAATTCGCAAGAAAAACCTCTGAAAAGAGTTCCACTTATTTGCGCAGATTGTGGTTGCGATTTGGGACGCTCGTCCGCTGATCAAATATTTTTGCTAAGAGACAAGGTTTATTGCCGCGGATGCAAGGCAAATTATCTTCATGCTAAGAGTTTGGAGGCTCTTACGGTAAATTCATTAAACTCCAGATAGAGAACAAGTGATTCCAATGATAAGTCTTACGACCACGAAGCAATCAAGGAGAAAGCTGATCGCAACCAGCCTCCGGCCCAGAAGGGCCTACGGCCCGGAGGGGAGGTTGCTCCTGCATGGCGACATGTAATAAACTGCAAAGAAGCAAGCTGCGCAGTCGACTAAGTTGAGATTTGACTTGGCCAACCGTTCAAGTATGGGAACCGGTGGTAAAATGAGTGAAAATGATAAGACCTCTCCACCCGATATTAGAGATCCTGACTGGCTGCTGAGACGCATTCACAAGTTTCGCCAGGAGGTCCAACACGTAGAGCGGGAGTATCTCGAGCTTAGGACGCTTCTGCGTGATGCTGAGGCCGCCCTCCGAGCTGATCCCGAGAATGGTGACATGCGTGTAAGGGTACATCACTATAAGAGGAGGATGGAAGATCTCGAGAGCCGGTTCCCCTGGCTTGTATCAGGCAAAGCACCGGAAATAGCTTTCTGGGCCCCACCGGCCGGGTAGGTAAAATAGCGGATCTAGCTGGAACTAGAATAGAAGGTTCTTTTGGCCATTTACCTAGCTATAAACCTTTTTCTGATTTCCTCAACCCTTCTGCGGTTTACCCCCAAATCAGAATATCCCGTCCTCGATGCCGACCGCACATTTATAACTTTTGTTTCATCATCAAAAGAAAATTCCACATCATCTACGAAGCGGAAAAGAAAAGACGTAAAGGTTGCATGTATGTAGTTATTCTCAGCGGTTACAATCTCAGAGCGCTTCATTGACTTGATCACAGAGATGAGTTTTTCTCTGGCCTCCTCAAGGGTAGCACTGTATGTCAGGGGGTCCACCTGGTGAGATTTATCTTCGCTCAAGGAGGAGACGCAGTTGGGAGACTTGGGACATGGAGACAGCCTGTCGCTAGGGACTCCCGTTTTTATGGTTTGATTTGTAGAGCACGCCGTCAAAATGAAGGTAAGGGCAAGCATAAAGGAGTATCTCCCTTTCATTGTTCATCAACCTTTCTAGACAATCAAGCCACGGTCTTTACACCTGTATTTGAATGGCCTCCCCTATGGCTCGTTTTCTAAAACGAAAAATTCTTTGAAGCTGGGCGGCAACAAAAGGATAAGCAAGCTCCCCTAAAGGCCGAAGGGGAAGCTGGTACCAAACCTCGTCCATAATTGTTGTACTTCCATTTTGTTCATGGAAGCGATGGATGTGGACCCAGAGCCTGTAAGGACCCTGAATCTGCTCGTCAACAAAGCGGTGTGGGGGAGACCAGTCGGTTATCCTCGAGCGCCAATTAAGCGGTAAACCGTACAACCGCAACCGGTAATCGATTTCTGTGCCTTCAGTTATTTCAAAGGGCTGGGGTGTTAGAATGCGAAAATGCAGTTCCGGTGGCGTAATCTTTTCGAGGTTGGTGGCATCAGCAAAGAAAGCAAAGGTCTGGTCCATCCCCAAAGGTAGAGTCACAGAAGTTTTTAACCGGTGCGTTTTAGCCATGGACTACTCTGCAATTTACTCTAATCGTGAAAGGATAACTGCCATTTCTCTACAAAATAAGCTTATCTCCAGTGCAGTCAACCCCTATGGCAGGTTAGCATCGGTTTCTCTAATAAATAAAAACACGGCGGTTAGCCATGGTGGATTAGATCCTTGACAATGCTTTCAGCAGGGATTATCTCAGGCCCAATGTAA
>JASFKF010000169.1:0-5097 GCA_050118775.1 Syntrophobacterales bacterium | reverse complement strand
GCGGCTTTCGTCCCCGATAACAGCGGCGGGACCGCTCCCGACTTTCACGGGATTCCCTATTAACCCCTAAGGGGTACCCAAGTTGTGTAGTTCTCTACTACTACAATGAGGTAAAGGAAATCAAGGGAAAAATTTGGTAAGGTGAACTTGCGGGGTCTCAGATTACTCCGCCGTGACAGAGTCTGACTTGAGACCGTTGAGCTGGTTGAAGAGGGATAACTCGTAGTTTCTTAGAATGTCCCGCGCTTGCTCCTCAGCTTCTTGCAAACGAAGGTAGGTATCAGTCAACTCTGAAGGCTTGCCGAAAATCTCCATTTCGGTCTCAAATCTGAGCAACTGTTTTTCGTGTTGAGAAACCAAGATTCTGCACCGGAAGATAACCTGCTGGCAGACAAGGCGCCACCTGGCGTCTTTTTTGTCATTACCCGCTAAGGTTACCATCCGCACTGCTTGGTCAATGTCGTCCTCCTCAAGTGCATCCAGCGCCCGGTGCAAATAGTAGCGATGGGGAAGAAGTCCCAATGCTTCAATCCGCGGGCCAATAGTCTTGCGAAAGAGTTTGGATAGGGAATTTAGACCGAGCATTATTATTAGGCCTTCTGCGCCTCAATACCGGCCTGCACCAGCTTTACGAAGCTCTCGCGCAACTCTGGAAGCTCAAGGGACATTTCATCAATCTGCTCTAGGACGTCGCGATAGTCAGAATTGGGCTCCACCGGCACTCGCCTTAGCAGATTAACAGTTGCCTCGTAAATGCGTCTGTCGATCCTGATCAGTCCAAACCCCGCACCGATCACGGCGAGCAATCCGTTCACTATCTCCATGCCAGTGATTTCTTCCAGTGCCAGCTCGGCTGCTAAACCCACGAGCGCTCCTGTTAACCCACCAGGAATACTCAATTTGCGATCCATATAGCATTTCCTCCTTGTAAACACACTGCCTTTGAAAACACATACTAAAATATAATATTTTAATACCCTAATGCAACAAAATGCAAAGAGGAAGCCAGTTTCCTTGATAGATAGAGTTTGGATCCTAAGGTAAGGATGTGAAGATCAAGTAGAGTTGATGAAAGACTGGACTGCTCCGTAAGCGGTGGATATTGCGAGTCCAGAACCACACTTCATCCTTTTCCAATCCTGGTGGGCCAAGAGAGAACCGGCAACAAAAAGGTTCTCGCAGACACAATGTCCGTCCGCCCCCAGAGGACGGAGCAAGTCGTCCACCTCCAAGCCCGCTCTATTGACCGGATGACCGCGTGGATCAAGAAAACTGTGAAGATGCCAATCTTTGCGATTCCCAGGTTGATATACCGGTAGGTCAAGTAGAGCTTCCCGTATGCCATTGCGACCGGCGACAAGGCCACCACCTAAAAAGCGGCCGGTGGCGAGCACTATACCTCGAGTTTCAATAGTTTCCTGCGATTGCTCTGATTGGACCACAACATTTAGACACTTGCGGCCATTCTGATTGATCGCCACCGCTCGTCCGCCTTGCATAAGTACGGCACGCAATCGCAGTAACTCCTCCTCAATTGCATCCCGAAGGCGGAGTCCCGGAACTGAAGGGGGCATAGTGGGTATTTCAAACACCGGCACACCTATTTGCTGTTCTAGTTCAGCAGCCACTGCCTGCGATTGTCGCAGACCAAGAATGGCTGGTACCCCAACTAGTTCTTCCCTTTCCAGACAAGAGATGACGGCCTCAGCCATTTCGGTGCGGACTTCCGGAGAGGTCAAAGCTTGAGCCATAAAAACATTCTGCCGTTCAACACCCCTCAGTGGATAGGGAAACTTTAGCCTTTGCGGACGGAGTCCAGGCCAGCCGTCTCTCAGGGTGTTGACCATTTGGACAGCACTGAAGTCCTTCATTCCCTCGAAATCTATAATCAGAGTGGCCAGCTTTTCCTTGAAGCCAATGACGCCGGGCCACATGGTTTCAGGAACTTGATGTGAGATCTTGACGGTGCCGGCACAGGTAGCCAGCATACTATTTCTCTCCGGCCAACCTCGGTAGTCCAGTTCAGCCCTTTGCAAAATATCAAGGAACTTATTCCATCCGTTACGGATATTCTCGAGCCCTAGTCGACCATATGGATGTTCAGGGCAATCTTGAATGAGTGAGCTGATACCGGCCCATGGATTGTCCCAGCGCTTTTGTTGTTCAATCGGATGTATACCTAAGAGATCGAGAGCTCCACTGGCAAAAAGCATCTCTCCTGCAGTTGAGCCGACCAGAACGGTTTTTAGACCGCTCTCCACCGCAAACAAAGCCGCTGCCATGCCAGCCAGTCCCGCTCCGATGACCACGAGATCTGCTTTACCCTTTGCACTATAAGCCATTGTAGAAAGCAGCCCCCCCTTGCTCGACCTCTAAATCTCCAAGCCAAATAGACCGCAGTGAAGTGCTTCTTGAAGCTCCTCTTGGGCCAGCTGCGGCCCCCACAAAATTGGGCGCAACCCATGCCAGCGTCTCTCCAAAAATTGTCTGAGTAAGCTTAGACCTTGAGCAGATTCGAGTTCTCCCCGTTCGTAAAGGTGAGCTATCATGCGAAAACCGCAGAAAGCACCCTGGCATGAACCTCTACCGACTCTGCTCCTGAGGCCGAGGGCGCTGAGGTCCAAAGTTTCTCCCTTGCCAATAAGATTGTCTATAATCTGGTCCACCGCGCTAAGGGGGACCATCTCACATTCGCAAAGAAGAGGTTCTTTGGGATTGGGTTGTTCTAACCAGATACGTGGTGCCAAACCCGGTTCAGTCCATTGGTTTATCTCAGTTGCTGACAGCTCCACCGTCCCGGTGAGACATGGTGCTGTCACGCCCAAACGGCTGCAGACAAGGTCCGCTGTCTTCTCGGCCATTAAGCGAAAAGTGGTTAGTTTGCCCCCGGTCACTGTAATTAGATTGTTCACCCCTGCTTCGTGATGGTCCAATACCACGAAGCCTCGGCTCAGGGATCGGCCGTCTGTAGTCTGTTCCGCAGCAGGGAGTGGACGTACCCCCGCAAAGGCACGGACGTAACGCATGGAGCTCAGCGCCGGGACCATGGCAGCTGCTTCAGTCGCAAGAAGATCAACTTCCGCCACAGTTGGGCGACAGGGGCTGGGTCCGTCCAATGGTACAGAGGTGGTGCCTACCAGAGAGACAGTGCCTCCTGGCGATATGATATCGCCGTCGGCTGGAGGCCGTAAGCGATTGATAACCGCAGTGGTTGCCCGAGTCTGAGTTACCAGGAGAGTGCCTTTATAGTAGACAATTGGTATGGATATGCCCGCCAAAGACGCCACGTTTGCGGCCCAGGGACCAGTGGCGTTGACCACCTGCTGAGGTTCGATGATGATTTCCCTCCCGTTGTTTTGGCGCAAGTGGGCTGCTTGAATACGACTGGAGTTGCGTTCAAACCTGATTACCTCAGTGTGAGTCATAAGTCTGGCGCCATGCGCTTCCGCCTGGCTTATGTTTTCTAAGGAGAGCCTGAAGGGATTAATGGCAGCATCTTGCACCAGGTAGGCGGCAATGAGAGTATCAGCCAGGGCCGGCTCTAACTCCAGGGCTTCCTGGCGCTGAAGTTCCTGTACCGGAATCCCATGCCGGGCACAGAGTCGAGGAAATTCAGCTATGTAAGCCTCGTCATCACCAGCCACCGCGACAAACAGACCGCCGGTGTCTTCGATACATGTGGGAGCCAAAGTTTTGAGCAGGCGAGACTCGTCTCTACATTCTTTGGCTGAAACCGGGTCATTGGAAACGTAGCGGGCGCCGCTGTGGAGGAGGCCATTATTGGCACCAGATGCTCCTGCGTTGATGTCCTTTGCTTCCACAACAATACAGTGGACGCCACGGAGGGCAAGATCACGGGCCAGACCAGCACCTGTAGCGCCAGCACCAATAATGAGCACCTCGGTTTCCATCGCAACTATCCCCTAGGCATACCCAACGGTTCTGCCGTCTCCAGATAGAAAAGAAGCATCCGGGTCATGTCAATGCCCGAGTGCAATAAACCTTACGAGACAACTGAGTGAGAGGGCGGCTCCACCTGTGCGAAGAGCAGCTGGCCTTTCCAATTTACAGTATATCAAATTAGCAAAGTGAGAGTTTCATGCAAGAAGGTCGCCAATCTATAAAGGAGGGGCTCATTATCCCGGCTCAATTCCGTTGCAGTCAAAGTATCGTTGTGATAATTTAAAATATTAGTCGAAATTCGAATCAGCTCATACTTACTCGTTTAGTCTGACCGAGGGAAGCGAGATACCTGACTTTTCATTGGTAAAACAGATCTCCCTTTACCATCTAAGAACAACCCCATGCAGTTTATCTCAGGAGTGATAGGCACTGAGCCAAATCTGTTCAAAAGTAGGGGGAGAGTCATTCCCCCTTGATCTCCATCCTGCTTTAGATTTAACCGAAGTATAGAACCCTTTTCAAAAGGAGGTGATGAGAGGAAAAGATTGATATGGGATTGTTAACTTACGGCAGGAGGTGCTTGGGCTTACATTAGCTTTGTCTTTTTCAAGTTTGACCATATCAGGTGAAAGGAGTTCAAAATGAGAAAGAGACTTTTGACAGCAACAGTCTTGATAGCTCTTTCTATGGCGTTGCTGTTCGTGCCAACCTTTGCTGGGAAGGCTCAAGCCGCAGACAAAATCGGCTGGGTAGGTCCAGTTTACACGGAGTTGTCCGAGAGCCTGACCAAAGGTTTCAAGGATTACTATAAAAAGACCTATGGTAAGGATGTGGACATCACCTTCGTGCGGCCGGGCGGGTGGCCGGTCTGCCTGGACAAAGTGAGAGCGTGGGGCGACAAACCAGATGCCGACATTTTCCTGGGCGCAGGTGCTCCAGCCCATGAAGTTTTGAAGCAAGAGGGACTGATCGTCCCCTACGGGCCAAAGGGTTCGGATAAGGTTCCCGCCGAATGGCACGGGATGAAAGTTAAAGATGAAGCTGGTTATTGGGCCTGCTTCGCACCCTGGATCGTCACCAATCTTTACAACGAGAAGGTTTTGAAAAAGCTGAGGCTACCGCCGCCAAAAACCTGGAAGGATCTGATTAACCCCATCTACAGGGGGAACGTCGTGTATACGCTGCCTTACGCCT
>JASFKF010000168.1:0-5102 GCA_050118775.1 Syntrophobacterales bacterium | reverse complement strand
ATGTCAAAACCTGTATCCCTATTTGTTCCCTTCAGCGTCATTGCCAGTGGTTCAATGGCCGGATGCGAGGTCCGATAAGCCCAGGGTGACAATACGGTGTCAACAATATCCACTCCTGCTTCTATGGCCTTCAACAGGGCCATACACGATTGGCCGGAAGTGAAGTGGCTGTGGAGGTGAATGGGCGCTTTCACCTGCTCCTTAAGGGCCCTTACCAGCATATAGGCATCATAGGGCGAAATGAGACCTGCCATATCCTTGATACATACAGTGTCCGCCCCCATATCCTCCAGCTGTTTCGCCTTTTTAACGTAATATTCGATGTTGTATACCGGCCCGCCCATGCGGGGCTCAGTAAGAGAATAACAGATAGCGCCCTGAAAATGTTTGCCCATCTTTTTGATTATCGGCACAACCGTCGAGAAATTGCGCAAATCATTCACCGCATCGAAAACCCGAAAGACATCGATGCCGTTTTCCGCCGCTCGCTCTACGAATATCTTGGCCACGTCGTCGGCGTAGTTACGGTAGCCCACGAGGTTCTGTCCGCGAAGCAACATCTGTAGTGGTGTTTTCTTGACATACTTCTTCAATGTTCGCGGTCTTTCCCAAGGATCTTCCCCTAGGAAGCGATGCATGGTGTCAAAGGTTGCACCGCCCCATACCCCCAAGGCCCAGAAACCCACCTTATCCATTTCCTCTGCTATGGGTATCATGTCTTCGGTGCGCCCGCGGGTTGCGAAGATTGATTGGTGCGCGTCACGAAAGGTTAAATCTTGGATCTTCACCGGATTGGATACTTTTACTTCCTCTTCCACCAATCCAGCCGTAAGTTTCCCATGTTTGTCTGCCATAATCCTCTCCTCTTAGGCTCTCGTCCCTTTTTCTATAACTCTGAACCGAAAGAAGCCCCTTTTTCAGTGAGCATTCATTATAAGTAATATGGAACAGAAGGAAAAACAACTAGCAGAATCTCTGCAAGCGCTGATTGTCTCTCGGCGTTAACAATTAGCGCATCAAACGCAACTGAAGCAGCCGGCGCATCTCCATCCCTGCCTGCCTCCCTGAGGAGGACCAGAGGCTTAGCGCTCCCACGGCCGGCGCAGAGGCTGGCCGACTTACCGCTGCCATTGCGAGTTGTTGTTCTTCTTGGCTCCTCAGATATCTATAAACCGCAGTAGCCGCCGCAACAAAGCGTTTCTTCTGAAGTACGTCCATCGTGCTTAAATAGATCCTCGTATTCTTGACCTGGTTCCAAGCAACAGCCGATCAATCAAAGACCAAGTTCGTCGCTGATCCCCTGCATGGCCCTGAGGCTAAGTTCAGCAAAATCCGCCAGGTCCACCCCGATTTCCTCACAGAGCCCTATTTGCTCTCGATTGACACGCCTGGCAAAATCTTTTTGTTTCATTCTTTTCAAGATAGACTTGGGCTTAACGCTCTTCAGACGTTTGTCTGGGTAGACGAGTGCCGTGGCTATAACCATCCCGGTAATAGATTCGGCACAGGTAAGGGCAAAATCGAGCTTAGACCGTCTCTCAAGTCCCAAGACCTCAGCGTTGTGCGCTTTGATAGCGTTGATCACCTCGGCTGGCAAGTCGCTATCGGCCAGAATGACAGCCGTCTTTAGCCCATGCTCCGAGGGATTGTCAGCTGTCTCCTCATAGTCCAAGTCGTGTAAAAGGCCGGCAATTCCCCACATGTCAACGGGCTCATCTAACCGCTCTGCCAAAGCCCGCATTACTGCCTCAGTGGCAAGGCAGTGTTTTCTCAAATTTTCGGCCCTCATATAGCTTTCCAGCAAATCAAGGGCCTGCTGCCGATCCATATTCTAACTCGCCCTTTGCCTTTTTTTCTTTGTTATTATTGTTTTTTCTGGTTCTAACCGTGGTGGTTGCAAATCTCAAGAATTAGTCTATGCTGTTTTGGCGGCTCGACGGGTTTTCTTTTTCAGACGGCTAATTCGCCTTCTAAGCATCTGCACCTTATCTTTTTCTCCCGCCTCTCTCACTGTTTCTCTCTGGCTCCTGAGTTCCCTTATTTTCTTCTTGATGCTGCGAACATCGACGCTCTTGTCCCGCTTTTTCTCATCTTCAACTCCTTGGGCCTCCTTTACGGCGGCAATAAGCTCACTTTTATTCATGGCATGAACGCCGACAATACCCTCAAGGCCAAGGGCCATCTCGCGCAGTTCCTTAGCAGTCATCTTATCCAGGGGTTTCTCCTTTTTTTCCTTTTTCTCTTTTTTAGCCATTTACTTCTACTCCTCCGTCTAATACCAGTCGAGCACTGAGAATCGGCTGCTTTGCACTAATCACCTTACTTTTCAGCGTCAGCTTTTTTACTCTTCTCAAGCACTTCCTGCAGCTGAATAAAAGGTTTGAACAGGTCTATAGGAATAGGGAAAAGGGTGGTGGAATTGTTTTCCGCCGAAACCTCCCTCAGTGTCTGGAGGTATCGCAGCTGTAGGGCCATGGGATGTTCAGCGATTATCTCTGCTGCCTGGGCTAAGCGGTTTGCCGCCTGGTGTTCACCCTCAGCATTGATAACCTTGGCGCGCCTTTCCCGTTCGGCCTCGGCCTGCCGCGCCATGGCACGCTGCATGTCTTGGGGCAGATCGATGTGTTTGACTTCCACGGTAGTGACTTTAACACCCCAGGGATCTGTGTGCTTGTCCAAAATCTCCTGCAGTTGGGCGTTTATCTTCTCTCGGTCAGATAATAGTTCATCTAGCTCCGCCTGTCCACATACGCTTCGTAGGGTAGTCTGGGCTAGCTGGGAAGTAGCATAGAGATAATTTTCAACTTCTACTACCGCCTTAATGGAATCCATAACCCGGAAATATATAACTGCATTTACCTTTACGGACACATTATCTCGAGTAATCACGTCCTGAGGCGGCACGTCCATGGCCACCAGCCTCAAACTTATTTTCACCAGCCGGTCCACTACTGGTATTATGATAATGAGTCCTGGGCCTTTGGCTCTGGACATCACTCGGCCCAAACGAAATACAACTCCCCTTTCGTACTCGTTGAGGATCCTAATTGCACTGGCTAAAAAAAGGACCGCCAGGACGATCAAAAATATTATTGAGTAAGACATAAAGTCCTCCTATGGGAGCAGCAAAAAAGCTGTAAATTACCGCTCTAAGCGATTAAATCATTGCTTTGTATCACCTATTTTTCTCACTTTCAACAACAAATTTTCAACCCCTATTACCTCCACCCTGGAACCAACAGGCACGATGTCATCAGAGGTGGCATTCCATAGTTCGCCGTGGACGAACACCTTGCCCTCTGGCGCTAAAGACTCTTTGGCAACCGCTATCTCGCCGATCAACCCCTGATACCCAGTGCGCGGCTTAGCCAAATGGGCCCGGATAGCCAGAAAAGCCACAGCCATGAAGAAGCCAGAGATGACAAGTACTGCAGGAATCAACACGCTCCAAGAAACCCGCAACCCCGTAGTCCCGGTGTTAAACAGCATGATGGAACCGAGAGTCAGGCAGATGACGCCCCCTATACTGAGCAAACCGTAACTAGTGACCTTGATTTCCAGAAGAAAAAGAATTGCTCCCAAAAGGATCAATAGCACGCCGGCATAGTTCACTGATAAGGTCTGGAAAGCATAAAAGGCAAGGATGAGGGAAATTCCACCGATCACACCAGGAAAAATAGCGCCAGGATGGGAGAGTTCGAAATAAAGGCCTGCCAAGCCGATTAGCATGAGTAAGTAGGCGATATTGGGGTTGCTGATGGTTTTGAGAATCTTATCCCGCAGATTCTCTTCGACTCCTTCGGTGGAAAGCCCTTTCAGGGACAGCTTTTTCTCTCCTTCTTTGGTCTGTACTGGCCAACCTTCTAATTTGAGCAATAGATCGTTCATGTCTTGGGCGACCAGATCAACTACTTTCAACCTCAGGGCCTCTTCGGCGGTGATGGAGACGCTTTTTCTCACTGCCTCTTCGGCCCAGTCAGCATTTCGGCCCCTTTTGCTGGCAATGGACTTTATGAAAGCCACCAGATCATTGACCATCTTAGTGTCCATGGTTTCGTCCATTTCCTTGCCCCCAGCCACAACAGGATGAGCGGCACCGATGTTGGTACCTGGCGCCATGGCAGCAACATCGGCAGCCATTACAACAAAGACACCTGCTGACGCAGCCTGGGCGCCGCTGGGAGACACGTATACAACCACCGGAATGGGAGCGTTCATGATGGTTTTCACCATGGTTCGCATGGAGGAAACCAAACCTCCAGGAGTGTCCAATTGGACCACAAGGAGTACTGCCTCATCTTCCACTGCTTGCTGTGTCCCTCTCGCCAGGAAGGCTGCCGTACCTGGGTTTATACTCTCCTCGATACGAATCACCTTGATGTGTTCGCCAGTCTCCGCCGAGAGGGAAATCCCATAGGTCATGAGTAAAATAAAGATTAAACCAGCCAGAAAAGAAAAACCTCTCCTAAATCTGACGGGTTCACCTAATTTCGCTACAAGCCACATATTCATTTCCTTTCTATTTCTCCTAACCAGGATTGGCTTTTCTGCCGCAATCCCCGGAGGGGCTGCAAGGTTCGCAGGCCAGTACCCTAAACCATCTTCCTATTCTACCAGAGACAGAAGCAACTGGACATCCTTCCAAGCCTGGCGCTTCTGCAGAGGATTGCGGAGAAGATATGCAGGATGGTAGGTGGGCACCACGGGAATGCCCTCAAATTGATGAACGCGGCCCCTTAGTTTGGATATAGGTTGCTGTGCGGAGATTAGAAATTGGGCGGCAAAACCTCCTAGGGCTAGAATGGCCTGCGGCCGAATGGCGCGAAGCTGACGGCGAAGGAATGGACCGCACGCTTCAATTTCTTCCGGCAGAGGATCTCTGTTTTTCGGTGGTCTGCATTTGATCACGTTGCAAATGTACACTTCTTGGCGCCGCAATCCCATTGCTGCAATAATGCGGTCGAGCAATTTACCAGCTGCACCCACAAAGGGCCGACCCAATCGGTCTTCGTCCCGACCTGGTCCTTCTCCAACGATCACTATTCGGGCTGAGGAAGTTCCCTCCCCAAAGACAATGTGGCTTCGATTGGAGTGAAGTCTAC
>JASFKF010000167.1:0-5116 GCA_050118775.1 Syntrophobacterales bacterium | reverse complement strand
CCGAACAATTGCCAGATATTTCTCCATTATCTTGGCTCGGCTACTGTTGAGCTTGTAGAAAATGTGGTAGTCGGAGACCGAGGTGAGAATTCCCGTCTCTCTAAGTCCCATCTCAAGAACCAAATCCAGATCTTGCTCAACTGCCCGAATCCAGGCAGTAATCTCCGGATACTGGTAGGCTTTGGCCAAGCAGCGTTCAACAGATTCTCTATCTCGATTGCTGTAAAGGAAAAATTCAGACTGTCTGATCACACCGTTTGGGCCGCTGAGTCGGTGCAATAGGTCGAAAATTGTCTCTATTTGTTGAACCGTGTAGGGAGGTCTGGCTTGCTGGCCATCGCGAAAAGTGGTGTCAGTAATGAGAAACTCGTCAGCCGGGTCAATGGAGATCAGTTTGTGGTCGAAATCTATCCGGCTTATCTGCTCATAAGGAAATACTTCTCTTTGAAGGTTTGGCTCAGGCACATCTTGGAGTCGGTAGACCCAGAATTTACTGTGTTGATGTTCCAATACCCTCTTGTGTTTATTCCACCGTGCCATAATTTCACCTACATGAAAAAAGTGTATTGTTTAAGCTCGCCCCTCTAGAAAGAGCCCTGCGGGTGAAGCCGCATGTTAAGGGACATTTCTCCGAATTGTCAATGTTTTATTCAAGATCGAGAACGTGGTCCTTTGGGCTAGGTCAAAGTTCAATGGCTTTGCCAGTAAAGGTAACGGGACTTTTGGAGTACTGGAGTATTGGAGTGTTGGAGTATTGGCAAGAGCGAAACCCCCGAATTTCAACGAGAATAATCATTCCTCCATTACTCCACTACTCCATCACTCCATCACTCCAGCAGACCGCCGCAACAGGGGCAAGACAATTGAAAGGTCCCTCGGGGCACAGCCCAAAGCCAGGCCTTTTGGAGTCTAACTGTTTATTATAACCGACCAGTTAACAGCTGGCAGCCAGCAGGCAGCAAGAATACACAGAAAAAGCTGCCCGCTGCGAGCTGCATGCTGCAAGCTGAACTAGCCTGGTAGATCGAGCTTGAGGGAAAGCTCTAGGAGTTGCTCTAAGCTCACACTCTCAGGGGCTTGAGTCATTGGGCAAGCGGCTTTCTGGGTCTTGGGGAAGGCAATGACATCACGGATTGAATCCGCACCGCAAATGAGCATGACCAGTCGGTCAAAACCAAGTGCAATGCCTCCGTGAGGGGGGGCACCATATTTGAGAGCATCCAGCATAAAGCCGAACTTGTGCTGGGCTTCATCTTTGTCAATTCCCAGAGCTTTGAATACTTGCTGTTGAAGATCATGATCATGAATGCGAATACTGCCGCCGCCAATCTCGTTGCCATTTAGGACCAGATCGTAGGCGCGGCTGCGGACCTTCTCAGGTTGGGCAGCGAGAATCTCTAGGTCGTGTTCTGCCGGGGCGGTAAATGGGTGATGGACAGCGACATAACGCTTTTCTGCAATGTCGTATTCTAATAAGGGGAAATGGGTAATCCAGGTGAAACTATATTTTTTGTCATCCAAAAGGTTGAGACGATGACCGAAGTGACCGCGAATGATGTCCAAAGTGGGATTTACCACCTTTGACTCGCCCGCCACAAAAAGAATTAAGTCTCCTGGTTCAAGGCCAGCGGTTTTGGCAAGGAGATCTTTTTCGCTGCTAGATAGGTTTTTGGCGACCGGTCCTTGCCAGTTATTTTCTTGCACTTTGATCCAGGCCACACCCTGAGCACCAGTTTGCACATTGTAGTGATTGGCCAGGTTATCCTTCCCCTGCATCTTGTCAAGGTCACTGCGGGGCAAAGTTGCTTGGCCCTTAAGGTTCAAAGCCTTGACCATGCCGCCTGCTTCAATCAGTCGCGCAAAGACCCGAAAGTTGCTATTGGCGAAGACCGGGGTCACATCCACCAGTTCCATGCCAAAGCGGGTGTCAGGCTTATCTGTCCCATAGCGGGCAATGGCCTCATCGTAAGTAAGTCGAGGAAAGGGAATTTCAAGCTTGTGACCAAGAACTTTTTCGAACAAATTTTTAAGTAATTCCTCAGTGATTCTAAAAATCTGCTCCTCGTTAACGAAAGCCATCTCCATATCAATTTGGGTAAACTCAGGTTGACGGTCAGCGCGGAGGTCTTCGTCGCGGTAACACTTGACGATTTGATAATAACGGTCAAAGCCGGCCATCATTAAGAGTTGCTTGAACAGCTGGGGAGATTGTGGCAGAGCATAGAACTTACCTGGGTTAAGTCGGCTAGGAACAAGATAGTCGCGAGCCCCCTCTGGAGTGCTCCTAGTCAATACCGGAGTCTCCACCTCTAAGAAACCACTGTCATTCAGATACTGCCGCACGGCCTGGGCAGCATGATGGCGTCTGAGTAAATTCTGAAAAATGTTGGGACGACGGAGGTCCAAAAAACGATAGCGCAGTCTTAAATTCTCTCCGGCGTCGACATCCGCTTCCACTTGAAAGGGAGGAGTAAGGGAGGTATTCAAAAGGCGATACTCGTCCACCACAACCTCAATTTCCCCTGTCTTTAATTTCAAATTAGTCATGCCTTCGGGACGCAAACGGACTTCGCCCTGCATTCCAATAACATGTTCAGGTCGAAGAGCGTGAGCACGTTGATGTGCTTGTGCATTGCGCTGGGGATCGAACACTACTTGGGTTATGCCGGCTCGGTCACGAAGGTCGATAAAGATGAGACCCCCGTGATCACGACGCCGTTGAACCCAACCCATGAGAGTGACCTTAGTGCCAGTGTGGTCGGGACCAAGAGTGCAGCAGTCGTGAGTACGTTCCCAGTCACCCAGAGAGTCCAAGTTCATAGAATACCTTTCCCATTTTGCCAAAAGATGTGGGATTTGAGATGTGCGATGTGAGATAAATGACTCGATTCCGCTCACATCTCATATCTCAGATCTCACATCTCATAAGCCTGACTTGAATCTTTGCAGCAATTCCACAACTATTTCTTTTAGAGGAATATCCTCCTGAGATGAAGCCTCCATGTTGCGCAGCACTGCAGCACCTCTCGCCAATTCATCATCGCCGAGAATAAGGACATGGGTGGCTTCAAGTTTGTCAGCTCTTCGCATTTGGCCCTTGAGACTCTTCGACTCGTAGTCCATCTCCACAGAAAGGCCACCTAGCCTGAGTTCCTGGACAAGGGGAAATCCTTGCTTCTTGGCTTCTTCTCCCAAGCAGGCTACAAATAGACGGTTCGAGTCCTTTGATGTGCTAGCTTTGTCATCCAGTAATAAAATGAGTCTTTCCATGCCGATGGCAAAACCAGTGCCAGGCAAGTCAGGCCCTCCCAGGGATTTCATCAGGCCATCGTAACGGCCTCCACCACCGACTGCATCCTGGGCACCCAGGAGTGGGGTAATGGCCTCAAAGGTAGTTCTGGTGTAATAGTCAAGACCGCGCACCATGAAAGGATCAATCGCGTAAACAACAGCGAGGCTGTCCAGGTGATCCTTGACGCTCTGAAAGTTTTTCTCACATTCATCACAGAGATGATCTAGAAGCACTGGAGCCTTATCCACCAACTTACCACAAGAATCCACTTTGCAGTCGAAGATGCGGAGTGGATTGCTCAGTCTGCGGCGTTGGCAGTCTGAGCAGAGCTTGTCCCCAACCCCTTCCAAGTAGTTAGCCAGGGACTGTCGGAATGGCAGCCGACAGTCAGGACAACCCATGGAATTGATGTGCAGTTTGATGTCGGGTATTTTTAACTCCTCTAAGAATACAAGGAGCATGTAGATGACCTCAGCATCGATCATGGGATCATCCATGGCAAAAACTTCCACGTTGATCTGGTGGAACTGCCGGTATCTCCCTTTTTGTGGCCGCTCATGGCGGAACATGGGACCCATGGTGTAGAATTTGCGCATGGATGGCTGTAAATGTAATTTATGCTGGATGAATGCCCGGACCACCGAGGCAGTAGCCTCTGGCCTCAGGGTGAGGAGTTGGCCGTTGCGGTCGGGGAATGTGTACATTTCTTTTTCCACAATATCAGTGGACTCCCCGATGCTGCGGGAAAAGAGTTCGGTTTTCTCAAGAATGGGTATTCTTATCTCCTGATAACCAAAGTTAGAGAAGATCCTTCTAGCAACTGACTCCACCAGTTGCCACTTGCCGACTACATCGGGAAGAATGTCATTTATTCCCTTTATTGCCCTAATTGCCACGACTACTCCACCGTCAAAGAGTAAACAAAATTTGATACTTAATCGGGTGGCTAAAGTCAAGGAAAAATCCAACAGGAGCTTCCCCAAATAATGAGAGGATCATTCTTCTAACCTCTGTTCAGAAGCCAGTTTATCTTTGGTGTAAAAATGAAAGCGGCCTCCTGATGTCTCTTCTGTCGTTCCAGGGCTCACGGTCTGGTCACTTCTAGCCCAGCTGTGGCCGGGGGAAGGCGCCCCCTCCCTGTTCCCGCCTCCCCTGCGCTTCGGCGGGCCAGGGTCTCCCCCAACCACAGCCGGGGAAGTGGCACAGACCTTCCGCAGTCACTCAGAAGAGACATCAGCACAGGCCAAAAGGGGAAGCTGCGAAACAACGAACATCTGAGCAACCTATCTTCACTCATCTCAGCTTTGCGAAGGTCTGCATGAAGATATGGTGCTTACTAAACAGGGACTCTGCCAATAAATAACGCGAATTATGCGCGTTGTGGAGTAGCTTCTCCGTGGCCCAGGTCACAGAAATATTTTTGGGGAAACTCCTGAAAATCCAAATAGCAATGACGAAGCTTTGGGTGTTCAGGTCTATCATTTTTGAAACCTGACGCCTGAAACCTGAAACCAGCCGAATTATGTGGAGCCGTCAGCCGCAAGGGAATCATCAGGAGTAAGGAGGTAGGAGGCAGAAGTTATTGAGTCATTTCTATAATCTCCTGGATTCTGATACTGGCTACTTATTCTAGCCCTTGAGCCTTGTGCCCTGTGGTTGAAGCCTTGAACCTTGTTTCCTCGATAGATTAGGATTGCGAAAAGGACCCTATTGCGATAAGCTTTAGTTACAATCCTTGTAATTCATCCCTGCCAGGAACTGGATCCTGCCGGTATCAATATCTACTTAAAGCCTTTTAATTGAGGAGTAAAATCATGGTACCAT
>JASFKF010000166.1:0-5119 GCA_050118775.1 Syntrophobacterales bacterium | reverse complement strand
AGCTGTAGTATCTTTTCTTAAATCTTATATATAAATCATTTTATGGTAGTTTTGTCAACAAAAATCTTATTCAGGAGTTTAGCCGAAAAAGGATGGTTGATGCTTGTAATCAACTCACATTATCTATGAAACAGGATCTTCCATGGGCATAGGGTAAATCAAAAAGGTAAAAGAGGGTAACCTCCTGGAATTTTGTGGGAAAAATTTTTGAAATCTTATATAATCGAATGCATGTATTTGTTATGAACCTTCAAGACTCGGGCTAATTTCCTTAAACTGCATGCAACCCACGCCACTTTACCCTGATTTTAAACCCATAAGCCTAGAAGACCGGGATCAAATTACCTTGTCCTTGCACAACAACCCACCGGTCACCTCCGAGCTCACTTTCACCAATCTGTTCATGTGGCGGCAGCATTACCAATTCCGCTGGTGCCACAGCGCAGACACCTTGCTTATTATAGGCCAAATTGGTGATGGACACCCCTTTGGTTTACCACCAGTTGGTAAGGATGATCTATCGCCGGCATTAAAACAGCTCTTCGATTTTCTTGGCAGGCACGCTCAGAGGCCGGAAATCCACCGCGTGCCTGAACAACTGGCTCAGAGTTATGCTGGCCCTCTCCCCTTTGAAGTCATCCCGGACCCAGCCAACAATGACTATGTCTACCGTAGTGAAGCACTCATTCACCTGAGTGGGCGGAAATATCATCGCAAACGTAACCAGCTCAAGCAATTTAGAAGTAAATATTCCTACCGATACCAAGCCCTTGGGAGTGACTTGATAGAGGCCTGCCTGGGCCTTGAAGAGCAGTGGTGCCGCCTAAGGAGCTGTGTGGATAACCCTGCGCTTCTTAATGAAGAGATGGCCATCCGGGAGGCCCTGCTTCACTTTGATAAACTAGATTGCCTAGGTGGTGTAATCTCGGCAGATGACAAATTGGTAGCCTTTAGTTTGGGTGAAAAGCTCAACCCTGATACGGCCGTGATTCACCTTGAGAAGGCCAACCCTGAATTCACCGGGAGCTACGCGGTGATAAACCAAGAATTTTGCCAAGACGCCTGGAGCGATTTTACCTACATAAACCGTGAGCAGGATCTAGGCGAATCCGGGCTGCGCCAAGCTAAGCTTTCCTATTACCCTGATCACATGTCCAATAAGGTCATTTTAAGAGCCAAATGACCTTTATCATTTATCATTTCGCATTTCTAATTTTTCCATTTTGACTGGCTGGCATAACCCAATAGCCGCCAATGTAGGGTAGTCAATGCTGGATGAGAAATGTTAAATGACAAATGACCAATGAGCGATGAGAAATGACCCATGACCCTGAAGGAGGCTGTCAATGATTATCGGCGTACCCAAAGAGATTAAGACTGAAGAATATCGGGTAGGAATCGTTCCGGCTGGCGTGCGGCTACTGGCGAGCTCAGGCCACAGTGTTCTTATTGAAAGTGGTGCAGGAGAGGGCGCAGGCATCAGCGACTCGGAATTCGAGAGAGCTGGTGCAAGCCTTGTTTCCTCAGCTGCCGAGGTGTATGGTGAGACAGATCTGGTGATGAAAGTAAAGGAACCCCTGCCAGCAGAGTATGACCTCCTGCGACCAGGTTTAATTATCTATACCTTCCTGCACTTAGCTCCAGCACCGGATCTAGCAGCAGTACTCTTGGAAAAGGATATTATCGGTATTGCTTACGAGACCATCCAACTGGCTGACGGTTCTCTGCCTCTGCTCATACCCATGAGCGAGATTGCCGGGAGGATGGCCGTCCAAGTGGGAGCCCATCACCTCGAGAAGCCCGGCGGCGGGCGCGGCGTGCTTTTGGGGGGCGTCCCCGGTGTTTACCGAGGTGTAGTAACTATTTTGGGAGGTGGCGTAGTAGGCATGAACGCGGCGAAGATCGCCGTGGGAATGGGAGCCGTAGTCTACATCATCGATATCAATCAGTCTCGCCTTATGGCCCTTGACGACATTTTCGGCTCGTCCATCACCACACTCATCTCCAACCCTGACACCATTGAACGGACAGTGCGAGATTCCCACCTGGTTATTGGTGCAGTTTTGGTACCGGGTGGGCGAGCACCAAACTTGGTCAGTCGTGAGATGATCGCCCAGATGAAAGCGGGAACAGTGATTGTCGATGTGGCCGTGGATCAGGGAGGGTGCTGCGAAACCTGCCATCCCACGACCCACGACCAGCCCGTTTTTATGGTAGATAACGTCATTCATTACTGTGTGGCCAATATGCCTGGTGCTGTGCCGAGAACCGCCACTTTCGCCCTGACCAATGTGACTTTGAGCTACGCTTTAAAAATAGCCAACCAAGGTCTCAAGAATGCTGTGGCTTCGGACCCGGCCTTGGCAAAAGGGATCAACATCTATCGCAGCCATGTAACCCACGAGATCGTGGCGCAGGATCTGGGTTACACTTACGAACCCGTGGAGAACCTTCTAAGAAGCTGAGATCTTATGCATCGGTGTCATATGAGACTAGGCCTCTGTGGTATAAATCCAAAATCCCAAGCACTAAGCACGAAACAAATCTTGAGCTACAGATGTGGGATGTGCGATATGTGATGTGAGATTTAATTTTTATCTCGGTATTCTGTATCCCATATCTCAGATCTCACATCTCACATCCAGCTTGGAATTTGTTTAGAATTTCGATATTCGGATTTATACCTGAGTTTGGTCCTTATTGGACGCAGAGCAGATGAAACAAAAAAGAGTCGCTTTGGGAAAAAGACTAAGACACAGTCCCCATGTGCGGACGCTGGGGATGCGTCCTAACATAGTGGACTACAGCGAGACTGAATTGGAGCTCCTGCGCAAAGCGGACACCATCTACTACCCCAGCAGTCTTTATGAAGACGTATTTCTCGCCCTGGGCAAAAGGGTTTTTCCCGCAAACTTTTATCGCTACATGGGAGATAAAGTCAAACAAACAGAGCTCTTTATTCTCCTGGGCATCCCCCATCCTCGAACCAGATTTTATCAGGGTAGAGGCAAAGCCGAAAGAATCCTGAGGGATTTCTCCTATCCTTTTATCGCCAAGATTCCTCGAGGCTCCTCTAAGGGCAGAGGCGTTTTTCTAATCCAAAGCCTTGATGATCTGCAGAGCTATTTGCAAAAGTGTGATTTGGCCTATATCCAGGAATACCTGCCCATTGACCGTGACCTGCGCATTGTGTTGGTGGGAGCCAAGGTGGTGCACGCTTACTGGCGTATTGCTCCACCTGGGGAATATCGTAGCAATGTGTCTCTCGGAGGACGAATATCATTCCGTAATATCAAAAACGGCCCACTGCGTTTTGCCGAACAGGTGGCCCGCCTCTGCAAATTTGATGAAGTGGGGCTCGATATTTGCATTTGCCAAGGCAATTATCTGGTTTTGGAAGCTAACATGGTATACGGTCTTAAGGGCTTCGAGAAAGCCGGCCTGAACATCTATCAGCTCTTGACCGAGCGGGTTTCTGCCGGAACCATTTAATGGCCCCTTGTCAGCTGACAGCTGGCAACTACCAGCATGCAGATTCGAGGCAGTGAGGTGAGTAAACCATATATTTTAATTAGAGAATTCATCTTCCCTGGCTCATCTCAAATCTCACATCTCACATCGCTATGCGGATTTATCTAGCGGTGGTGAGCTAGAAAAAGAAAGATGGTAGAAAAAGCTTCAGCCAAATCTAAAAAACAACGCTTGCGCCGCTTCCGTTGGCTGCTTCTTGTGCTTGCAATTGTCATCCTTTGGCTAACGGCTGATGTTTATCGCTTCCTCAGTGGTCCTGCCAGTTCCGAGCCAGAGGAAGTGATATTAGAAATTTCATCTGGTATGTCCCTTAGAGCCCTCAGCAACTTACTCCAAGAGCACCGCTTGATTAGTAGCGCGGAGAGGTTCGGCTGGTTGGTAAGGTTTAAGGGAGCAGCCCGCCGGATAAAGGCTGGTGAGTATCAACTGTCAACTGGCCTTCGGCCTGGAGAGGTGCTTGACAAGATTGTCCGCGGCGAGGTTCTCCTCCACCAGATCACCTTTCCCGAGGGCTACACCATAAAGCAAATGGCAGAACTCCTTGAGTCTCGTGATCTGGCAAGGTCTCATGGCTTCATCGCCGCCGCAAGCAACTCTGCTTTTGCCCACAAGTTAAACATTCCGGCTTCTACTTTGGAAGGCTATCTTTTCCCGGATACTTATCAGTTTGCCAGAAACCTCTCAGTAGAAAAAATCTTATACTCATTGGTGCAAAGATTCGACCACCATTTTGGGCCAACCCAGCAAGAGAAAGCTGACGAACTCGGGTTCACTCGTCACCAGGTGGTCACTCTAGCCTCAGTGGTTGAAAAGGAAACTGCTGTACCAGAGGAACGGCCTCTCATCGCTGGTGTCTTTTTAAATCGGCTCAAGAAAGGGATTCGGCTTCAGAGCGATCCCACGGTGATTTATGGCCTCAAAAATTTCAACGGCAACCTCACCAAAGCCCACCTCGAGGCCGACACTCCCTATAACACTTACACAAGGAGAGGCTTGCCCGCCGGTCCCATTTGCAATCCCGGGGCTGCATCTATCCAGGCTGTGCTCAATCCAGCCGCCACTCCCTATTTGTACTTTGTCGCCAAAAACGATGGGACCCATCATTTCTCCACAAGTCTGGTGGAACATAACGCGGCTGTTTTGCGCCACCAAAAAAGGCGATAAGAGTTGTTCTCTTGCCCCCCTTACCATGGACACATAATGTAGTTGTCTAGTCAACAAATATTCTATATATTGACATTTGTTTGAATATGGAAATTCATTTTAGAAACCTCTAATCGGTTGATTTTCTTTTTTAAGTTGACATTCAGTGTTTGGAACTGTATAAAGGGTGTCAATAAGTGGGCAAAAGTGGTCATAAGTGTCAATTCTGTCATCTCATGGAGTCCACATGTTCAGGGGTCGCTCCGCACATACCCTGGATGCAAAGGGACGTATCCGAATTCCTACACGGTTTCGAGACATCCTCAAAACCCGTTATGAAGACCGCTTCGTTATCACCAACCTCGACCGCTGCCTGATTGCCTATCCTTTACAAGAGTGGGAAATAATAGAAGAAAAGTTAGGATCACTGTCTCTGGTTCGTCAG
>JASFKF010000165.1:0-5119 GCA_050118775.1 Syntrophobacterales bacterium | reverse complement strand
CTCCTCGTTGTCGAGAGCGGCACTGCCCACATGAGCGATACCATTGGTTCGGTTTACCACCTGACCTTGTCCGTTTTTAGCCGTGAAACTGGCATCGCGGCTTTTCTTTACCCTTTTGGCGATCTCCGTAAGGGCCACATCCCAGGATATCTCCTTCCACTTATCACTGTAAGGGGCACGGTAGAGAGGTTTCTTCATGCGACCTTCACCTGTGATCAGCTGGTAGAGAGATGCGCCTTTGGCGCAGAGTGAACCCTGGTTAATGGGATGGTCAGGATCACCCTCAGTGTTGATGACCTTGCCCGATCCATCTCTGGCGGTGTGGACAATAAGCCCACAACCAACCCCGCAGTAGGGGCATATGGTGGTGGTTTCTTTGGCCCAGCGAATTTTGAGCTGCTGGGCATGCGCCTTCATCGGCGCCAGGTCAAAACCCAACCCACCGAGTGCAAGGCCACCTACTGCGGCACCAGAGATTTTCATGAAATCTCTTCTTGTAATCTGCATGGGTCTAATTAGCCCTCCTTTCACGAAATATCGGAGCACTCCGATCATGTTTCAGCCTAGTTCTATCCACCCCCTTTCCACCTTTAGAGGCTCAAGACGCACCTCTATCTATTTGATCCCAGTTTCTCTTCAAACTTTAGTAATTGACTTAACAACGCTCTCCGGCATATTTCTCTCCGGAGACTCCTAAGCACTTTCATCTATTTGCTTTTGGTCCTAACAATGCTTTTACAAAACTGGACAATTTAATTTTTCTGATAAGATTCAAAGAGATAATAGATGCGAAGCAAACTTGGGCTCTACCTCAAGATCGTAGAACCACTCCAGCCTCTCTCAAATTAGATAAGAAACCGAAATAGCTGAAAAGCCTTGCTATATTCTTCACACAATAGCACATTGTTTATGGCTGTCAAGAACAAACGGTTATGTCAATTATGACATAAATACATCACTACTTATCTCTTGCTAAATTAACTATCGCCAACTATACAAATGATCTGGCAACAGTTGTAGCTTCAATAAGCTATTGGACAGCAGTTTCCCGAATAATCATCTGAATCAACAATTACAAGGAGGAATTAGTTCCAAGATTATGGACTGAGATATATCAAAGTCGTATGATTTTAATATCAACTTCAGCAGGAAAAATACTAAAAGGGACTCAAAAATAAAAAGCATTACAATTGCTCCTGTATAACCTCGGGCTCTTTATAGTGGTCAGCTTATTCGCGCCGACCAGAGAGAAATCACTGGCAGTAGAGGGGGGCGACAAGCTAAAATACCCTGTCAAACTATCTAGAAAAAACTGAGAATAACTTGGAGGCACTTATGCAAATTATCCATGGCTTCGAATGCATCAGAGAGCAGAGTATTCCCGAACTGGACACCCGAGCCGAGGTCTATCGCCACAACAAAACAGGTGCGCAGCTCCTTTCCCTTATCAATAAAGACGAAAATAAGGTTTTTGGCATCACCTTTCGTACTCCCCCCACGGATTCAACTGGTGTGGCTCACATTTTAGAACACTCCGTACTTTGCGGCTCTCGCAAGTATCCAGTGAAGGAACCTTTTGTCGAACTTATGAAAGGCTCGCTGCAAACATTTCTCAACGCTTTCACTTATCCAGACAAGACCTGTTATCCAGTGGCAAGTCAAAACCTCCAAGACTTTTACAATCTCATAGATGTCTATCTGGATGCGGTTCTGTATCCCCGGCTGACCCCATTCACTCTCCAGCAAGAAGGGTGGCACCTCGAACTGGAAGTACTGGATAAACCGCTTGTTTATAAAGGGGTCGTTTTCAATGAAATGAAAGGCGCCTATTCGTCCCCAGAAAGGGTTCTGGCCCAATACAGCCAACAGTCACTTTTCCCTGACAACCCTTACGGTTTCGATTCGGGAGGAGCGCCTAAGCAAATCCCCAACCTCACCTTTGAACAGTTCCAGGCATTTCACCAAAAATACTACCACCCTTCCAATGCCCGCATCTTTTTTCACGGTGACGATGACCCGGAACAACGCCTCCGCATAGTGAATGAGTATCTCAAGGACTTTGATCGACAGGTGATCGATTCGACCATTCCTCTACAACCCTTATTTGATGGTCCAAAGCAAATTGTTCGTCCTTTTGCTGCTGGCTCAGATGCTGAAAGCAAAGCAAAGGGAATGATCACTATAAACTGGCTCCTAACCGAGACTTCAAGTGCAGACGTCAATCTCGCCTTGAGAATACTCAACCATATACTGCTCGGCATGCCAGGTTCTCCATTGCGCAAGGCGTTGATCGACTCCGGCCTGGGCGAGGATCTTTCCGGCGTTGGTCTCGAGGATGAACTGCGTCAGATGTATTTTTCAACCGGACTCAAAGGTATCGACATAAGAAATGGGGAGCGCATCGAAAAACTTATTCTCCAAACTCTAGAGAAGCTGGCAAGAGATGGCATTGAACCCGCAACCGTGGAAGCAGCGCTGAACACCTTAGAATTTCGTCTCAGAGAGAACAACTCAAGAGGTTACCCTCAAGGCCTTTTAATCATGCTGCGCAGTCTCACTACCTGGCTCTACGATGCCGACCCTTTGGCTTTACTCGCCTTCGAGACTCCCCTCTCAGAGGTGAAATCTCAGCTGGCAGCCAACCCATCGTTATTTGAAAGTATGATTGCGCGGCACTTTTTGAGCAATCCTCACCGGGCTACCCTCATCCTTGAGCCTGACCCAGCCCTTGCCGAAAGAGAAGAGGCAAAAGAGCGGAAGCTTTTAGCGGACATTCGATCGGCCATGAACCAAGCAGAGCTGCAAGACACAATTGTTCAGACCAACAAACTCAAACGAATCCAACAAACCCCTGATCCACCCGAGGCCCTGAGGGCAATTCCAATTTTGAAGCTCAGCGACCTGGAAAGAAAAAACAGGACCATACCCCTGGAGATCACCGAGGAGAAGGAGACAAATATTCTTTTCCACGACCTGGCCACCAGCTCCATTGCCTACATGGATGTAGGCTTTAGCCTCCAGGCAGTCGAGCAAGAGTACTTGCCTTACATACCGCTTTTTGGCCGCTCGCTGGTGGAGTTGGGCACAGAGCAGGAAAACTTTGTTGCCCTCACACAACGCATTGGCCGCGAGACAGGAGGAATTTATTCTCAGCCCTTCTCTTCAGCTGTGAGAGGGGAGGAGGGAGGTGCATGTTGGCTTTTTCTCCGCGGCAAAGCCATGTTGGCCAAAAGTCATGAACTCATGAGCATCTTGAGAGACGTTCTTCTAACAGTTAAATTGGACAACAAAGAGCGTTTTCAGCAAATGGTAAACGAGGAGAAAGCCCGACAAGAGCAAAAGCTTGTTCCGGAAGGTCATCAGGTGGTCAACTTGCGCTTGCGCTCCCATTTCAATGAGGCCGACTGGGTCGCAGAACAGATGAGAGGGGTAAGCTATCTTTTTTTCCTCAGAGAGCTTAACCGAAAAGTCGATGAAGACTGGCCTGGTGTGCTGACCACTCTGGAGCATATAAAAAAAGCTCTGGTCAACAGGCAAAACATGTTGGTGAACATTACTTGCGATGAACACGGTTGGGCTAAGCTTAAGCCGCCCTTGAATCACTTTTTGGAGGAGTTGCCTTCTACCCCCGTCCATAGATACAAATGGTCACCTAAAAAAGTAGCAGCTTTTGAAGGAATGATAATCCCTGCCCAGGTCAACTACGTAGGCAAGGGGGCAAATCTCTATCAACTCGGGTACCGGTTACACGGCTCGGTTCATGTAATCTCTCGTTACATTAGGACTGGCTGGTTATGGGACCAAGTTCGGGTGCAAGGAGGAGCTTACGGTGCCTTCTCTATCTTCAACCACCTATCCGGCACCTTCACCTTCGTTTCTTACCGGGACCCCAACCTTACGAAGACCATAGAAGTCTTCGATGAAACGGTTAAATTCCTCCGATCCGGCAAGTTGACCGATGAGGAAATTATCAAGGGTATCATTGGAACCATTGGCGACATAGATAGGCATCTTCTTCCTGATGCCAAAGGATATGCCTCAATGGTACGGTATCTTACCAATGACACCGAGGAGATTCGGCAAGTGCTCCGAGAAGAAGTGCTCAACACCTCACCAGCAGACTTCGAAAGTTTTGCTAATGCTCTGGATGCGGTCAAGGAAAATGGGCTGGTGAAAGTAATAGGATCGGCCAGCGCTATTGAAAGTGCAGCTGCTCAAAAGGAAGGCTGGTTAGAGGTTTTTAAGCTGTTATAAATTAGAGTATGGGACCTGTCCCTTTCTTGATTAAGATATTATAAGCCTTTAATCTGTCTTCGGGGGGCAGATTACGAAGGTCATCGAGGACCAAAAGAATCCCTCCGTCCCGCAACAATTCCTCGTTGTTCAGCATTTTTAGGGTGTAATCTCGGATCATTCCGTGATAAGGCTCTTCAAGATCGGAGAACTTTATCCCAGCCACATGGTAACCTGCATCCTCGCCTTGTTCTTCCTCCTTAGTACGAGAATACATTACTTCTCCAACCAGTTCGATGGAATTGAGGGTTCCCGGCAAGAGGAACTCGAGGCTGACATTCTCTCCAGGATGCAGTGGCTCAGCTGACTTGACAAAAATCCCCTCGGTGCCGAGGTTGACGATCTTGGCCTTTAGGCTGGATCCGTCAGCCAGATCAAAACGTACATCCAGATTGACTGGCACCCGCAAGCTCTTTCTCTTGCCCCTTCCCTCTTCCATGACCTATTTTTCCCCTTGGTCCCGATTTTTTAAGCTCAACTCTCCTTGGTCCAGTCTTCTATCTCCGCGGCCTCGTACTCTTCCTGCTTCAAGGCAAGGTCCAGTGATAACAAGAGACCAGCGTGTTTCTGGGTTTCACTTTCTCCCTGGAATTTGAGGTGTTCCTCCCGCGCTGCTCGCACATCCTCAAGTCCCTTCTTAAGAGCAGCTCCAACAGAATCGCTTTTCTCCAATTTACTTGCCTCAAATCGAGGAGTAATTCCGTTTTCAGCCACTTCCTCGGCCAGGTGAGCTAGCTGTTTCATCTTGGTCATGGCAAAGTCCATCATTTGCCAGCCAAGCATGCCTTCTTTTTGAAAAACCCAAGAACTACGAATGTGCTGTAAC
>JASFKF010000164.1:0-5137 GCA_050118775.1 Syntrophobacterales bacterium | reverse complement strand
CCATTGAGATGCAGGAGCAGAAAAGGACTTAAAAACCGGGTAAAAAGTCTTTTTCTCATCCGACTATTTATCGAGAGGATTAAAAGAAAAAAGCATCTAGAAAAAGAAGAGGTAAAACTAAATGAAAACCAGACTTCAACACTTTCTACATCCTCTGCATCTATGGTCCCGTCTTAAGGGGTATTGTAGGAGGTGTTTTAAAATGTATGAGCGTTACCTCTGGCAGCCCTTACTGAGACCGCGCCTGAGGAAAAATAAAACCTAGATTGTTTTAGTATAATGGGTTGTTTATATTATATATTTTTTTTAATAAAGATAAATATATTACTTATAATAAGTACTTCATTCTTGCTGGCTGGAACATATTCTTACTGGTTAGATAAAAAATTTTTCATTTTATTCTAATCTCTTATCTCCCCTCATTATTCTCCCTTCAATTCCGGCCAGGAATGGGCTTGCCTTATGCCCACCCTTTATGATATACAGCCACCATTTGTGACTACAGGCACATTACTAACAAAATTAATCTCACCTTTGTGGAGTTAGAGGTGGTTAAGCAAATCATTCACAAACCGGTCACAAAACTCGCGGTCTTGCTCGCTGGGTTTGGTTCCCCTGAAAATCGCAGACACCGGAGAGTCAAAATAAAGTGGCCCGTGGTTATGACCACAAGTAACGGCCTAGTCGATGGTCGAACTCATAATATCAGTCTCGGGGGGGCATTTATCCGCTGTACCGAAAGACCTAGCTTGGAAGACAACTTTCGTCTGGTTATGACTACCAAGGACCGTCTAATTCTGGTGAATGCAGAGGTAGTTTGGTCAAATGGGCAGAAGTCTGAGGGCAAATCCACCCATCACGAAATGGGTGTCCGCTTCACTAAACTTTCCAGTAATGACCGCACCTTCCTCAGCGGTGTCATTTCAAGGCACACTTAACCCGGATGTCCCATGAATCGCTTACTGCGACCACGGATATGGTCGTCCTTCCGTGCGTCCTCGAGTGTCGGTCCCTGCGACGTACCATTTAGGTATGCCTCGGGACCGACACCCTGCGGTTGCCCGGTGGCACGCCCATCTTCATGGTCTCGTGACAGCAATTCATGAAACATCCGGGTTCAAAGTTCACTAGGCACTAGATACCTTTTCATTTCGCGTTTTTCATTCATAACTTACCACTGATGCTCGACCACCATAGTGAGAAGCATGGACTAGCATTCTGTTGTCTTTCTTGACAAAAGGATAAATGGGAAATGGGAGGTGAAAAATGTTAAATAATGGGGGCTTGGCCTTTAACAGAAAAGGTCAAAATCTGGCATGCCGTATAGCGCCCTGATATGGTCGATGACTGTATCGGGAAGATAGCGCCCCCAGATTTTTATGGGCAACTTTTCGATACTCGTGTGAGGGCAGACCCCAACAGCAAGAAGGTATTCTATGAGGAACTCCACATTCATGGGAATGTAGCCCCTGTAGAGCTTGTTGTCTCTCTGGGCTACGATTCGCTCTTCGTGGAGGCTGTTTCCTAGCTCAGACTCTACCATGTCGGGGAAGGTGGAAAGAATCAATTCTAATTTTAGGGTTGGTTTTGAGCCCTCTAATAAAGGCTCCAGACCCTTTTTCAACTCTGTTTCAGGAAGGCCTCGGTTAAGGTATTTTTTCCAAGCCCGTAGATCCATATAACGGCGGCAAACATGATCTGGATTCCATTCCACTTCAATAACCAAGCTGGTGGCCTGATAATTTCCCGAAAAGCTTTCCCTGTCATTTACTCTGATGTTCAGCTGCTCTGACAATTCTTTCTCCAAAAGAGACAGCTTTTCCTCACTTGCAACGATTTTTACACCCCCAACGTCATGGATTTCTAGGTCCGACTTATCCAATCGGATATTATTGTCCTTGAACATCTTGGCAATATCTTTTTCCGCCTTGACAAACTCTAGTTCCATAAGGTTTTTAGGAGTTATGAGTTCTTCCAAGGTAAGGTTATGGTCTTTGGCTCTTTCCCAGGCCATGTCCTTGGCTCGATTCTGGACCCGTTGGAAAATCCAATTAGCCACGTAACGGTTGGCCTTTTCTGCGATCCGTCTTGGACGTTTTACTCTATAGAGTCCCAAGAGCCGATTTTGGTCATCTAGGTATATAGAACCATTGATGGGTGCTTCTCGGTAGAAAAACTCAGGATTAGTGTGGTAAAGACTCACTAGCTCATGAATCCGAGCGCTTCCGTCCAGAGGGCTGCTGCAGATAGCATCGCGGAGCTGGCCTTTAAATTGAATGCGTGTTCTCCTAAAAGCCTTTCCATGGACGGTATCCAATAAAACCCCCAGCATGGCCTCAAGAGTTTGACCCAGGACGAAGCCATCACAGATGAGGATTTGAGTGATGCGCAAGCCATCATCGGGCTCTAGCCGACCCAAGAGCCAGCGCTCGGCAATGTCGAATAGATCGTCTCTGTGTATGAATGAAGTGAGGTACATATTTTTTGTCTGAGGAGCTGCGCTTAGCTTTGGCCTGGGTCAGAGCTTAACAAAATGTCGGATAAAATCACAATTTATTTCATAGCCATAATCAAATAGACAATATACTATTTGCAGGTGTGAGTAAACTAGACTACGTGTGAGTCAACCTCTTGTTATCTCTGGTATCTATCCTGAAGACGATTGAAACAGTCAGGTAACTTTATAGCCAAAAATCCGGTTTATTATGCCAAAAGACAGATAAAAAACTACAAGAACTGGAAGTACCAAGGGAAAGAGAACGAACAGATATGTACGCACCGTCTCTCGACCGCTGGCAACCCAGTCGTCAAATTTTTCCCTATGAGCCCAGGATTTTAGTGCCACAGAAAATCTCACCATGGCGATGATAAAGGTAGGGTAAAGCAGGGCAAACGCCAGCCCCGCAAGCAGCGATTTGGTTAATGAAAGGTAATTACCAATAATGGCAACAGAACAGACCAGCGCTCCCATTGCCATGCTCATGACGACCAAAAAAGCTTTTTCTTCTTTTAGCACAATTTTCCCCTTTTACTCCAGCCCACTTCTCTAATGGGTAAGTGGTAAGAAATAGTTGTCCTAAAGAAAATGCACTGTCATGCAAAAGCAGGAATCATGCCAAGCACCCATGGCATAAAGAAGCGGCAAAATTCGACTATTGCTGTAGGTCTAGGTGCACTATTTTTTATCTCGGCAGCAACTTTTTTGCCGAGCATTATATTTTAGTTGAGGATATAATTAGAGGTCTGTTTCATTCCATTTCTATATTTGAACAACTGGATGTAACTTTATGAAGAAACTTTTGATCTGTCTGCTTATATTATTGTGGCTGCCTACCTCCGCAGCCCTTGCTAAGGACGCCAAGGCCTACTTTGACCTTGCCTCGAAAAGCTCAACGGCCAAAAAAAAGATCGAGTATTTCAGCCGGGCGCTGGAGTTGGATCCGGACTTGGCATCCGCCTGCGCGAAAAGGGGTATGCTCTACTATTTCCAAGGAAAATACCAAAAGGTTATTGAGGATTTTGAAAACTACACCAGACTCCAGCCCGACAACGGCGAGGGCTATAGGATGCTGGGCATGGGTTACCTATACATGGGAAGCTATGATGCGGCCATAGCCACTTTTAGTTACGGTTTGAAGGTTGATCCAGACTTGATCAGCGCCCTTTGTTACCGGGCCGAGGCTTACAGGCGAAGTGGTCAGAATGAAAAGGCCATTAGCGATTCTACCGAAGCGATCCAACTCGCGAGAGAACCGCGGGTTTTGGCGGACGCCTACATCACAAGGGCCAAGGTATACCGGGAGCTTGGTCTGCAAGAGGAGGCCTTTGCCGATATCAGGGCGGCTTTACTAAAGGACCCCAGAACCTATTTTTACCGATACTTGTCATCCTATGCTAGCTTGGAGGAAATGAGAGGTGCAGGGCTGATTGGCATAATTGTTTTGGCATTTGTGCTGGTTTTCAAATTAAGATTTAAAGCTCCGAAAAAAGATGAATAGAGTGGTTATGGATAACCTGAGAAAGGGGTAATCAATGGAGGAATTAATAAGGTCTATGGCCGAGATGGTGGACAAAGAAAAAGCAGAGGGGTATCTAGTCTCATGCTGCATCCAAGATCCTTCTGGTGACTACCAAATTATGTCGGGAGCCAGGGCATCAAAGAAATTCTCAACCCCATATAATCTTTATGCAGGGCTGCTCGGTAAGTTATTCCATACCATCACCCAAGGTCATCCTGACCCAAAGGAGTTGCTTCAGCAAGTCCTCGATAGAGCCATAGAAGAGTTCCAAGAAACTATAAAAGACGAAACCCAGTCTCACGGTGAGTTTACCATAGTTGGAAAGCTTTAGACTTAAAAAGCAGTAGTATTCAATATTGCCAATTTTGGCCGCTGTCAAACTGACCTTTTCTTAACCCTTCCTTCCTGTAACTGTTAATCCCAAGATCGCTCCTGAGTAGGACAAAGTGTTTTTTCCTTGTTTGTCTCCTCTGCCTTTGCTATTCAGGACCTTCGATAAATTAAATTCTGCCAGCGAAGTAAACCTGTGAGCCAACGAAAAGGAAACTATCAGAATCAGCCCGTGGCAGGAGCTCTTTGTGTGTTGAGTGCTTCGTTGACCTTTGCAATTCTTGGTGCTGTGGTAAAAGTGGTTTCAGCATCGCTAACTAATGAGATGGTTGTATTCTTTCGCAACTTCTGTTCGCTCTTTTTCATTCTGCCTTGGATCTGGTACAGTCGTCCAGCAGGTGGAGTGAGAACATCATATTTCCCACTCCACCTTCTGCGCAGCATAGCAGGGCTGGGAGGAATGTATTGTTTCTTCTATGTTATTGCTCACCTACCACTATCTGAAGCCTTTTTGTTGATGGCCACCGCCCCACTGTTCATTCCAATAATCGCATATTTATGGGTTCATGAGTCAGTTGAGCAAAAGGTGCGAGGGGCTATTGTTATCGGTTTTGTCGGCATCATACTCATTCTCAAACCTGGAATTGAGGTATTTCGTCCCGTTGCATTCATCGGTCTGGGGGCTGGTCTTCTGGGCGCTTTGGCCATGGTCAGTATCCGGCGGATGTCTTCGTCAGAGCCAACCATCAGAATCGTTTTTTATTTCACCGTGTTCGGCACCCTGATCT
>JASFKF010000163.1:0-5142 GCA_050118775.1 Syntrophobacterales bacterium | reverse complement strand
ACGCAATTTTGTTCCCACCAGCTTCGGAACGCGTACCCTTTTTGAACCCCGCGAAATTATTACCTTCACGTCTCGATCCTGCTTTAGCCAGGTTCCATAATCGGGTTTTTGAGAAGCAATGAAGTTTTTGGGTACGGTTTCACTCCACATGAATCCCCCCACCTTGATATTCAGACCGAGAGAGGTTAGGAGATCCAAAGCATATACTGTATCGTGCCCAACCAGGTGGGGAACTAGAACTTCTTCCTCACTTTGAACAATCCACTTGCTAGTGAGATAGAGACTACACACTAAGGCCAGCAAAAATATGCCCCCGTAGATCCCAAATCTAAGCAATTTATTCAAGATGACCATCGGTCATGCACCATACCGAAATCTGAACGATAAGGCAACGCCACTATAATACAACTAGGCACTAAACACTAAGCACTAGGCACCAGAGTTTAAATAGGGAATGGGGAACGCGGAACTCGGAATGTTTCAACAATGCAATCCCCAATCAGTTTTGTCTTAAGCTCTGTGATTCCGCGTTCCCCATTCCCCTTTTCGAGTTGTAGTGCTTAGTGCCTACTGCCCAGTGCCTAGTCTTTTCTGCAGCTGTCAGCTGATTCGTCGGAGTCGCGCAGCAAAGAAACCGTCCACTTCATGCCTGTGGGGCCAACTCTGCATAGCACCACTTTGGTCCACCAAACCCGCACTTTTTGGTGGTAAATAAGGACGAGCCGACTCTGGCTGATAGTTTGGATGGTCAGCCAGAAAACCTTGTACCGTCTCCTGGTTCTCCTCCTTACTCAAGGTGCAGGTAGCATATAATAGAACACCACCAGGTTTCAGCAAAGGAGCCAGCCTCTCTAACATTTTTTTTTGCACCAGGTGTAGTCGACGAAAATCCCTTGGCTTTACCTTCCATTTTATGTCGGGGTTCCTTCTTATCACTCCCAACCCAGTGCAGGGTGCGTCTAAGAGAATCCGATCAAAGAAAAACTCATCTCCAGAGTCCACAACTTCTAGTACATCCATTTCCACCGGCTCAATACATGTGACTTCAAGTCGCTGAGCATTCTCCACCAGACGAGTCAACTTCCATCCTTGGTTGTCCAAGGCAATGATTTCGCCCTGGTTTTCCATGATTTGGGCGAGATGGGTACTTTTTGCCCCCAGACCTGCACAAGCATCCAGTATTCGCTCTCCTGGCTGCGGTTGAAGCAAATGAGCAATGATCTGGGAGGCCTCATCCTGCACCTGAAACTCCCCCAGCTTATACTGGTCAAGTGAAGCAAGATCAGTACGAATGGATCTCAGGTGGAGTGCTTCAGCAACAAATTTCCCAGATTCTACAAAAAAGCCAAGATCTTTGAAAGAGCCGGCCATAGCTGCCACCGTTGTCTTGAGCGTATTAACCCTGACTGTGGTGGGAGCAATCTGGTTACCAGCCTGGCACAAGGACTCTGTTTCCTCATTTCCCAAGTGTGTCAGCCAACGTTGAACCAGCCAGACTGGATAAGAGTAGAGCATTGCCAGGCGATGTTCAGCACTTCCCTCAGGATCGGCTTCCTTTAAAACTATGCTCTTGCGGGCAATTGTCCGCAAGACCCCATTTACAAAACTGACAACATGTTTTGGCTGGCTTCCTTTTGCAAGCTCTACCGCTTGGTGCACCGCAGCTGCTGCTGGAATTCGATCTAGAAAGAGAAGCTGATAAACGGCCAAACGAAGAATCAATCTGACAGTGAGGTCTACTTTGTCTGGCTTTATCTTGATCTGCTGATCAATTATCCAATCCAAACGTCCCTGCCAGCGCAGCACTCCGTAGACCAATTCGGTGACAAGTGCACGGTCGCGAGAGTCCAATTTGGGGTGTTCTTTAAAGTATATGTCTAGCAGGACATCTGGAAAGGAGCCGCGCCGTGCCACCTGCATCAGGATGTGCATGGCTATGGCCCTGGCATTCATGATGCCGAAGTGTCCAGAAAATGTCGGATAGCCAATTCCACTTCCTCCAGCGGCAATCCGGTATTGAAACAGGGACCAAAGGGGCGGCGGTTGAAAATACCGTAAACCGGCAAAGGATAAGTATCCTGTATTCCACTGGTAAGATCCCGTTCGCAGGCTACGGCTATAATGAGCATAGGCCTCTTCTGAACCACGATGCGGCGAGCAATAGTACCGCCTGTGGCTACCGCCAGCGCCACCTCGTATTTATGCGCGATCTCCAGAAGATCCTTTATGGGGCATTTGCCGCAACCCTCGCAATTTTCCACATTCCCGGTAATCTTAACTCGGCAGTCGTGGTTCTGCAGACAGTGGGGCATGAGTAGGAGTAGGCGGGATGGCCCCATCTTTAGGTCTTGAGCCAGAACCAGCTGATTGTTTATGGCGACAAAGGAATGGCTGATTTTCTCTCTGGAGAGGCCGAAAAGTTTACCCATCACAACAAGGAGCGGAAATAGAATTTTGACCACCGCTCCCCTGAGCTTACGGGAGAGAATAAAATCGCGGCCAGCCAAAATAGTCAAAGTCAAAAGAAGGCAGCCGGCCGCCACAGCGAACACAACCAGACCCAGTATTACTGCCAAGATAAGCGGCAAATATGGATGGATATTCCGCAGTCCCACATAGGGAACCCACCACAACACATAGGCCAAGCCGGCAAGAATAAAACAGGTCACCGCCAGCAGTCCGATAAAAATCCGCTTTTGCGGCTTTTCCGGAATCTGGCTAGCTCCGCTAAGCGGTTCTTTGGTAGTAGTTGAGAATTTTTCTTTTGACTCTAATACTTCACTCACCGAACCTGGTCTCCTGTTGAAGGGAGTATCCTCTGAGAAATTCTGCCACCGGAAGAGAACGGCGGCCTTCGAGCTGCAAGGTTTTGATGAGTACCACCCCTTTTCCACTGGCTACCTGCAAACCCCCTTCATTCGCTGCAATCACCGTGCCCGGCCTTGCCTGGGTTGATATTGATAAAGGTTTACAGCCAAAGAGCTTCAATCGCTTTCCCTCCCACAAGGTGAAACCACCGGGCCAGGGATCCAACCCGCGAATGCGACAACAGATTTTCTTTGCCTCTTCCTTCCAGTCAATCTCACCGTCTTCTTTGACAAGCATGGGCGCGTAGGTAGCCTGAGAATCATCCTGTGCTCTTGGCTTGAGAGTGTTCTTTTTTAGCAAGTGAAGAGTCTCCACCAACAACTTGGCCCCTTCCTCGGCCAACCGATCGTGAAGGGTACCGGCCGTATCTCTTGGCTCGATTACCACCTCACTCTGCAGGAGAATATCACCGGTGTCCATACCGATGTCCATGAGCATTGTGGTAATCCCGGTTTTCTCTTCGCCCCGGATCAAGGCCCAATGAATAGGCGCCGGTCCCCGGTATTTTGGTAAAAGCGAGGCATGAACATTTACGGCTCCCAACCGGGGCAGTGCCAAAATCTCACCTGGCAGCAACTGCCCGTACGCCGCCACCACTATGCAAGCAGGAGTCAAGGCGGCAATACGTTCAATGGCCTCGTCACTTTTCACCTTTTGCGGCTGATAAACCGGAATCCCTTCTGCCTGGGCCAACAGTTTCACCGGTGGGGCTACCATCTTCCTGCCCCTCCCCTTGGGCCTGTCCGGCTGAGTAATTACAAGCGAGATAGGGGCTCCAGCAGCGAGCAGTCCCTTCAGACTTGCTAGGGCAAACTCTGGCGTACCCATAAAAACCAAGGATGGTAAGTCGTACACCCTATGAACTCCGTGGAAAGCAAGACTAATATTGGACCACCTTCATGGTAACCCTAATGTTGTATACCTATGTCGAGGAAAAACGTGCAAGAGTGCCTCAGAAGTGGCTGCGCACAGGCTTGGGTAGGTCGAGGCGTACTTGACCGTACGTGAAGTCCTGCCCAAGTCGAGCACAGCCGCAGATGGCGTACTATCGCGCGAGCGCAACGGTTTTTGCCGATCTAGGTATGCAACATTAGGGTTAAGACTGCTCCTTAGCAAGTTTTTTCCTCACTCTCCTCTTATAAAGATCCCGTTTCAATTTACTCAAACGATCAATAAAGAGTAATCCGTTCAGGTGGTCAATTTCGTGCTGAAGTACAATGGCCAACAGACCCTCGGCCTCTATCTCCACCTCTTCTCCTTTGAGATTGAGCCCCCGTACCGTAATTTTTTCATGTCGTTTTACTTCGGCCTGGTAATCCGGCACACTCAAACATCCTTCCTCAAAGGTCACCTCACCTTCGGCGGCGACTATTTCGGGGTTGATGAGGACAATAAGCTCTGATTCGGGCCTCCGAGGAGCTATGTCGGCCACGAGCAGCTGCTTGGCCACTCCCACCTGAGTGGCCGCCAAGCCGATACCCGGTGCACTGTACATGGTTTCGGCCATATGGTCGACTAACTTAACCACCTCCTCATCAATCTCTGTAATGGGTTCGGCTGGCTGGCTCAGTACTTTCTCGGGATAGGTGCAAATCTGAAGAATGGCCATGGGAACACTCCGCTACAATGTACAATGTAGGATGAACAAAGTCTATCTGCCTGTACAATAACTTTTTACTATATAGCAAAATCTATTAAGCATCAATCGACTCATTACCAGGAGTTTACCCATTTTTTTTCTTTTGAATTTCCCAGCAATTATGGTGATTATCTGTTATGGACAGGGTAAGCTACTCGGTAAACCGGCATAGTCGCTGCCATTTGTAATGTGGCTTTGAGCCGATTGACCTCTCCTCCCGCCGATGCAGATGGTGGTCCTTCCAAACAGCGGAAACTTCACACCGGTTGCTTCCTGTTTACCTCGCAGCTCACCCTGTCCTTCCTCGTAACTGGTTGCTGTTTCGAAATGTTTCCTGGTGCTTCTTCTGAGTGACTGGCCCTATTGAATCCCGCCTCCGGCCAAGTCACTTAGAAGAGACATCAGCAAAGGCCAAAAGGGGAAGCTGCACAGCAACGAACATCTGAGCAACCGATCTTCACTCCCTCAGCCATGAGAGGGCCTGCATGAAGATATGGTGCATACTAAACAGTAATCCTTCCAATAGATGATGCGAATCATGTGCGTTGCGGAGTAGCTTCCCCGTGGCCTATGTCGCTAAAATATTTTTGGGGAAACTCCTGGCTGATTACACCTAAAACCTATCACAGCGAATG
>JASFKF010000162.1:0-5203 GCA_050118775.1 Syntrophobacterales bacterium | reverse complement strand
AGCAGCCTCTCGCAAAATCTTGCTCCCGAGCAAGTGCCCGTGCTTGTCTACGTGTTCCTTAAAGTTATCCAAGTCAAGGAACACCAAGGAAACTTCCTGCCCTTGGTGGAGCAACTGGTCCAAATGCTGGTGCATGAAGCGGCTGTTAAAATAACAAGACACATCGTCAGTGATGCTCAGGGACTCGATCTTTCTATAGGTGCGAGCATTATGGATGGCGATGGCTACATAATCGGCTAGGATGGATAACAGGGGCATGAAATTTTCCTGGAAGAGAGACATGTCTTCAGGGTTTATTATTTCAATGACGCCAATTACCGCACCCTGCATTTTAAGGGGAAGACATATAATAGAGCGAGTGACGAAGCCGGTGAGATCGTCCACCCTACTACTGAAGCGAGGGTCACGTCGAACCTCCGGCACCAACATTGGCTCACCGGAAAGGGCAACGGTACCTGCTATTCCTTCGCCAAGCTGTATTCTCACGTCGGCCAAAGAACCTTTATCTAAACCAACCACCACCTCGAAATAAAGCTCCTGGGTCTCAGGATCCAGAAGAAACAAGGTCCAGTTTTTCGCCCTGATAAGCTCACTTAATCTTTTGAGTATGATTATTAGTATCTGGTCCATGTTAAAAGTTGAGGTGAGTGCTTTGCCAATTTCAACACAGGTCATTAGCTGTTGAATGTAAATGGAGCTCTCTTCAGGTGAATTGGTGTGATTGGGTAACAGGTCTGCTTCTTTGAATAGTTCATCCATGGGCGATCCACTGTCTTTGTTATTGCTTATTTACCTAATTAACTAAAGCAACCTTCATGCCAACACTAAGGTTAGAAATGGGTTATGCTAGGCTCTTGGTGTGAGAGAACACAAAATGCGCCTATGTGGAATTGTTTTTGGAGTAGTGGAGTATTGAATGAATCTGTATACCTGTGCTACTTAAGATGGACACTACAGTGGAAAGGAAGTGTTAAATGAGCAAGAGTGATCTCGACGAGCTTCTGGAGGAGATTGAAAAAGACTATAAGACTGAGATTGTTCCCATAACAGTATCCGGACGGTCCTTGCGCTGTCTGACGATAGCCGACTTGGACGAAATAATCATCGACCAGCTAGGAACGGGTGATTTCAATGGGGCAGAGCTTCCCTACTGGGGAAAAATCTGGGAGGCGAGCATTCTCCTGGCTGCTTACTTGATGGCCCAGCCTGTAGTCCCAGGGAGACAGATCCTTGAGGTTGGCACAGGGTTAGGGGTGAGTGGCCTCTTTGCGGCTGCCTGCGGTCATGATGTCACTTTGTCTGATTATAAAGAAGAGATTATCAGATTCATCAGGGCAAATACTTTGTTGAACAAATTGGACAATGTGCCCGTTATTGGTGTCGATTGGACCAAACCAGCCTCAAACCAAGTCTACGATTGGATTGTGGGCTCGGAGGTTGTGTACCATCGGTCAACCTATGATTCCCTGGTGCAGTTTTTTCAACAGGCGCTGAAGCCTAACGGTACTATTTTTCTCGCCAAGAGCAAAAGTCTGCCGGCCAACGCTTTTTTTTCAAAACTCACTCAGTACTTTAAGTTTAAGCAGCTAGACAAAGTAATGCGCTCTGGGGACCAAGAATTTGCCATCAGCCTCTATGCCATCAAGAGGAAGGATGAGACCTAGCTCACAGCTCACAGCAGTTCGTCAATTAGTTATTAGTTGATTAGAGAATTAGATAATTAGTTAAAAGGTCTAATACTTGACCGCTCACCGCTTAGTGTTCACCGGTTACCATTTTACGATTTTTACAATTTGACTAATCGACCAATCGACGAGTTGACTAATTCTCTAATTTCCTAATTTTCTAATTAACTCGATTGCCGGCTAAATAGGAGAGAGTAATCCATGAGATTAACCTTCTTGGGAACAGGTTCTGCCTGGTCCCTGCCTGAGATAGGTTGTGATTGTTTGATCTGTCGGCAAATGCATAAAAACAATGAGACCCGTCTCCGCACCTCCTTTTACTTGGAGGCCCGAGAGAAGCTATTGATCGATTGTGGGCCGGACATAGTGTGGCAATGGTGGACCAATGGCTTGAAGTCCCTTGATGGAGTGCTAATCACTCACGAGCATGGAGATCATTATCTAGGCCTCGATGAATTGGTTGCTTTGCGGCGTTCCACTGCTCCCGGTAACTGGCATCCCATCCCCACTTACGCCACGGAGAGTGCCTGGGAGACCATTGAACTTCGTTTCGGGTATCTTCTGGAGAAAACCCTGGAGAAAAAATTGGTTGTTCCCGGCGAACTACTCCCTGGATTGCAGACCAGGGTGGTTCCTTTCAAAACTTACCACGGGCCTATGGCAAAGGGGGCGGTGGGCTACGTGTTTGAGGACGAAGGAAAAAGGCTGGTTTACACTTCTGACCTGCTCCGCCTGGAGGGACAAGAAGACATATTACGCTACCCGGATGTACTAGTGATTCAGTCTCACTGGCTCAATGAACCTGAGTTTAACCGGCCATCACTGCTTAGCTTGCAACGGGCATTGCCGATGATTCGCGCCTGGGAACCCAAGGAGAAGGTTTTTCTTGTTCACATTTCCGATGCTGATCAAGTACCCGGGGATTCGGCTAACGATTCCCTCAAGAAAATACCTCCCAAGGATCCTCTAAAGGACCCGGAAACAGGTATTCCCTATCCCGTCCCGACTTGTCAGGCGGAATGGCAACAGGTAGCTGAGAGAGCGTTTAAAGACAGCGGTATAGATATTCCGGTGCAGGTCGCTTACGATGGGCTTGCGGTGGATATTTGATGTGCAAAGAGTATGAGACGAGACGGGAGGTCGGGCCCTTCGACAGGCTCTGGGTAAACTCGACGGGCGAGACGGGGAAAGACGACAGGAGTCGGAGGTCAGAGGTCAGCTGGTAGCTGACAGGTAGTTAATTAGAAAATTAGAAGACTAGAAAATTAGTATAATAGTTCAAGTACTTAACCGCTCACGGCTTACTGCGCGAAGCGCCCTGAGCCTGCCGAAGGGCTTACCGCTTACTGTTTACGGTTTACCGTTCACCGTTTACGAATTAACTAATCAACCAATCAACTAATTGCCCAATATGAAAGAGCAATCTTTAGAAATAGTCTCGGATGATTTGAAACTCCAGGGTGTACTCCATACCCCGAATACTGCTTCCTGGCCCCTGGTTATATTGTGTCACGGGTTTTTGAGCCACAAAGACAGCTCAAAGTACAGACAGCTAGCCCAGGTATTTGCTCTAGAATCATTCGCCACGGTTAGGTTTGACTTCAGGGGCTGCGGTGAAAGTGAAGGGTTGTTGTCTGAAAGCTCCATTTCCAGACGGTGGAGAGATTTGCAGAGGGTGATTGAAAAGAGCCTAGGCCTGAAGGATTTTGATGGACGTTTGGGTTTGTTGGGAAGCAGCTTAGGTGGTTACCTGGCTCTCCTGGAGGTAAGTCATAATTATAAAGTTCGCTGTGCTGCGGTCTGGTCCACCCCTTCACACCTCCTTGGTCTGGCTAAACGACTCCCTGAAGTTTCTCCGGTGGAATTCTCCCAGGAATGTTACGAAGACCTACTCACGGTGGAACTCCTTCCTCGCTTAAAAAATGTCGAGCGTGTTCTCATCGTGCATGGCCAGGAGGACCAACAGGTTCCGCCCGAACACGGTGCGACATTGTATAAAGTTCTAAAGGAGCCCAAGGCTCTTCATGTCTTAAAGGGAGCTGATCACTGGTTCAGTGCGTCAGAGTGGAGAGAAGAGGCCATTCGCCTCACCATGGAGTGGTTCAAGAGGTACCTTTGAGTCATCACAACCCATGACCCATAACTTATAACCCACTGCTTTAACTAATCAACTAGTCAACTAGTTATCTATACTAGTTATCTATACGCTTTAGGTTATTTTCCCAGTTAATCTGAAACGTGCATCCAATACCAGGCTGAAAAGTGCTGGAATCAGGAAAAGGGTGAATATAGTGGAAAGGGCAAGGCCACCCACAACCACGCTGCCCAGTCCCCGATAGAGTTCAGAGCCGGCACCGCGGAAAAGCACTAGGGGCAGCATGCCAAAGACGCTGGTGGTAGTGCTCATGAATATAGGTCTAATGCGGTTTCTTACTGCTTCACGGATAGCCTCCCGCTTCTCCAATCCTTCGTGCCGCATGTGGTTGAGACTTTGGTGCACTATTAAGATGGCGTTGTTCACCACCGTGCCGATTAAGATGATGAAGCCCAGCATGGTAAGCACGTCCAGAGACTGATATTCAATGAAAGTACTCACCAACCACAGACCGGCGAAACCCCCAGCGGCCGCCAAGGGCACACTGAACATGATGACGAAAGGATAGAGAAAGCTGGCAAATAGCGCCGACATAAGCAAGTAAGTAATCGCCAGGGCCAGAACGAAGTTCCACTGTAAAGCTCGCCGCGTGACCACGAGGTCATCAGCCGTGCCCGCTAAGTTAATGCTATAGAGGCTACCAATTTCCCCACTATTCCTGAGAGGTTGGATTATTTGGTTTTCAATGGTCTGCATGGCCGATTCTAGAGGAGTTTCCTTTGGCGGCCGCACTTGAATGGTGATAGCTCGCTGACGTTCTATATGGTTTATCTGAGTGGGGCCGGCGACCCAACGAACATCTGCCACTGACCCCAGTGTGATCAATTGGCCGTCAGAAGTTCGCAATAACAAATCCTCAAAGTCCTGGGTCCTCTGGGTGTAAGAGGAACGGCCCATCAGAGTAAGGTCGATTTCTTTACCCTCGTGTTGGTAGTCGCTGACTTTGCGACCGTCCAGAAGGGTGTCCACCGCTTCGCCGATGTCCCTGGCTGCGAGCCCCAGGCTGGCGGCTCGTACTCGATCAGGAGTAATCTGGATTTCTGGATTTCCCAGATCGAGACTGGGAATGGGGCGGACCTGGGAGCCTGGAAGCAATTGCATGGATTGACCGAAGATGCGGGCTCCAATTTGCACCAACCTCACCAAATCTGGGCCGGATATGTCGATGTCTATGGTCCGGCCTGAGCTGATGCCCCGGCCGAACAAGCTGCTCTGATAGGAAGTAGCGTAGAATCCAGGTATCTTTGTCAGCTCTTGTTTGAAAATTGGAACCAGGTCTCTGGCTTTAAGCGGATCTTCAGTGGAGGCACCGGCAAACATTAGGCGACCGAGAGCCACATAGAAAAGATTGCGGATTTGGGGA
>JASFKF010000161.1:0-5224 GCA_050118775.1 Syntrophobacterales bacterium | reverse complement strand
TCCCCCTGCAAGGAAAAAGAAAAAAACCCCGAAGGAAAAACAGCTTACTTTGTTTTGACGCATGGCGCATGGAGCGAGGAGCATGGAGTACAAAAAAAGAACATATTAACTCCTTGCTCCATGCCCGCCAAAGCCTTGGCGAAGGCGGGTGCCAGCTGCGTGCTGGTTAGTTGCTCTTTACCCTCCTTTGTGGTAACTCCGAAAATTGATTGGAGAAATGTGACCATGGCCGGTCAAAACTTAAATAGCCCCGCTGCTGACTCACTGCCTCTACAGCCTGTAGAGGCGATCAAAGGTGTAGGACCTCGCTTGGCTCGGCACCTCAAGGCCAAGGGCTTGATCACCGTGGAAGATCTCCTTTTCAATCTTCCTCTTGGCTATCTAGATCAGCGGGGCGGCCTCCAGATCAGCAGGCTGCGACCGGGCGACTACGTTAGTTTTGTGGCCACAGTTCTAAGCGCCCGCGAGGTCCAATATCGCCGCCGCAAAATCTATGAGGTAACCCTTAGCGATGGCACTGGTGTGGTAACAGCCAAGTGGTTTCATTACGGCCGCTGGCTGATTCAGCGCTTTCAGCGGATAAAAGGTAGCCTTAGGGTTAGCGGCACATTGCGTGTCTTCGCCGGAAAGCTGGAGATTCATCACCCGGAAATTGAGGAAGAAGAGGCAGGGACTGAAGAAGATGTCGGTGGGATAGTGCCACGCTACAGCCCCATACCCGGAGTAGCCCCTCGAGCCTATCGCCGCATTATGAAGGAGGTAGTAGGGAGCTTCGTTCCTCAGGTATTGGAGACTTTGCCTGATGCTGTGCGTAAGTACTTTAAACTTCTTGACTTGCAGACTGCTTTGCGCCAGGTTCACTTCCCAAATGAATTCCCGGAAGCCGGAGAAAATCAGCAGCTTTCGCCTGGATTACGCCGTCTTATTTTCGAAGAACTCTTCTTCCTGGAACTTCTGATCATTCGAAGTCGGGAAGAGTTGGCCCGTGAAACTGGGCATCCCATGTTCCTTGATCGAGGTTTTCTGGGGCGAGTGGGCAAATTGCTCCCTTTCAGCCTCACTAATGCTCAAAAGCGGGTTATGCAGGAGATCGCTGCCGACCTCGCTCAAAAGCGTCCCATGAACCGACTGATCCAGGGAGATGTGGGTTGCGGCAAGACTGTAGTTGCTCTACTAACGGCACTTATAGTTATTTCCAACGGATTTCAAGCTGCAGTGATGGCACCCACCGAGATTCTGGCCCATCAACATTTTGTCAATTTGAAGCCCTTTGCCGAACCTCTTGGGGTGGACTTAGTCCTCTTGACCTCTAAACTAAAGTCTAAGGAGAAGCAGACAAGTAGAGAGGCTATTGCCAGCGGTGAGGCTCGTCTAGTAATCGGCACCCATGCATTGATCCAAAGACACGTCACTTTTAAGCGACTTGGTCTGGTGATCATAGATGAACAACATCGTTTCGGTGTACTCCAAAGGCTGGCCCTCAGACACAAGGGTGGAAGCCCTCACGTGCTAGTAATGACTGCAACGCCCATACCGCGGACTTTAGCAATGACCGTATACGGAGATTTAGATGTTTCTATCATTGATGAACTCCCGCCCGGTAGAACTCCAGTTGAAACCCAAATAATACATGCTAAGCAGAGGAAGAAAGCTTACCAGCTGCTGCGGCAAGAGTTTCTCCGAGGCCGACAAGCTTACATCATCTATCCTTTGGTGGAGGAATCCGAAAAGTCAGATTTGAAAGATGTCACCACCATGACGGAGCATCTGCAAAAAGAGATCTTCCCTGGCATCCCCATGGCCATGCTACACGGCCGCATGGCTGCGGAAGAAAAACAGAAAATCATGACCGCTTTTGCCAATAAAAAACTACAGCTTCTAGTGGCCACCACAGTAATCGAAGTGGGAATTGATGTACCGGAAGCCACTGTGATGGTTGTCGAACATCCGGAGAGATTCGGGCTCTCTCAGCTTCACCAGTTACGAGGCCGGGTTGGGCGTAGCAGCCACCGTTCCTATTGCCTCCTAATCCACGAAGGAGGTGGCCTGGAAACAAGACAACGGCTGGCCATTATGGAACAAAGCAACGATGGCTTTCGGATCGCCGAAGAGGATTTGCGCATAAGAGGTCCGGGCGACCTGATTGGGGTTCATCAAGCTGGCTTCATTGACCTAAAGCTGGCAAATTTAGTCCGGGACGCAGACACCCTGGAGGCAGCGAGGAAAGCCGCTTTGACTCTAATGAAAAAGGACCCCAAATTGACAAAACCGGCCCATGCAACGATTAAAGCCAAAATCCAGCGACAGAGCTTACAGGCTGCTGAACTGCTGAAGACTTCCTAGTTTTCACGGTTTCAGGTGTCGGGTTTCAGGTGTCAGGAAGAAACACAAAGGATTAAGAGATATGGAATGTGGAATTCAGCCATTTAGGAATTACGAATTAAGGGATTGAGGAATTGAACCTGGTCTCCAAAAATCCCTGAATTCCTTAATCCCTAAATTCCTGAATTTGAATCCACATCTCATTTCTCACATCTGACATCTCTTTGTGCCCTTTGTGGTGCCCAACAAAATCAGGATCAGAGTTATGCAAAGGTTAATTTCTTTACTAGGCATTCCAGCACTCCTGTTAATCGCCTTTATCTTCTGCAAAGATCGGCGGAAGCTCTCATACAAAATAATTCTGGGGGGTATTGGTCTGCAGTTTATCTTTGCCCTGGTGGTTCTGCGTACCCGGGTGGGCCATAAAATTTTCTATTGGGTTGGCCGGGGTGCCGAGGAGTTGATTGGTTTTACTCAATCGGGTTCTAGCTTCGTCTTCGGTGACCTCATGAATGTTGAAAAAATCGGCTTTATCCTTGCCTTTCAAGTTCTGCCGGTGATCATCTTTTTCTCTTCCCTGTCGGCCATCCTTTACCATTTTGGCATTTTGCAGTGGTTGGTGAGGCAAATGGCACGTATCTTTACTCGAACCTTAGGTGTTTCTGGGGCAGAGGCCCTCAGTGTTGCAGCCAATGTGTTCGTAGGCATGGTGGAAGCACCCATCCTAGTGCGACCATATGTAGAAAAAATGACCGAATCGGAACTCTTCTGTTTGATGAGCGCCGGCATGGCAACCATCGCCGGTAGTGTCATGGCAGCTTACATCGGCATCCTTCAGCCTCACTTTCCCCAAGTGGCAGGCCATATCCTCTCTGCTAGCCTGATGAGTGCACCTGCAGCCGTGGTAATTGCCAAAATCATGATCCCCGAGAGCGAAACTCCCCTCACCGCTGGCAAGATCCAGATTACTTACGAGAAAAAGGACGTAAACTTCATTGACGCCGCCGCCCGCGGTGCCATTGACGGAGTCCATTTAGCCATCTTTGTTGCCGCCATGCTCATTGCCTTCATCGCTTTGGTAGCCATGGTCAATGCTTTTTTCGGCTTGTTCGGCACCAGCTTTGAGACCATTCTGGGTTGGTTCTTCTCTCCTATTGCCTTTCTCATGGGGATTCCTTGGAAAGAAGCAGTTCAGGTGGGATCATTACTAGGGCAAAAGACAGTACTCAACGAGTTTGTCGCCTACCTGAACCTGGCTAAGGGATTGGCTAGTGGTGAGATTGTTTTGAGTGGGCGTTCCCTCACCATAGCAACTTATGCCCTCTGCGGCTTTGCCAATTTCGGCTCCCTCGGCATCATGATAGCCGGCATAGGGGGTATGGCCCCAAGCAGACGCCATGATCTGGCAAGATTGGGAATCCTCTCCATTATTTCAGGCTCCTTGGCCGCTTTTCTCACCGCTACCATCGCTGGAGTCTTGGTGTGATAAGGCATAGCGCAGAGCGCATGGCGCATAGCGTTTGGTGTAAACAGTAAACGGTATCGGGTAACAGGATATGGCAAATGAAAAATAAATCAGCCCATTCCCTTCAACTTGACTCCGCAAGGTTGCAAGATCTATTTCAATCTGGCAACCGCAAGGACTTTGTGGCGGAAGTGCGCCATGCACTGCGACAGATACTGGTGAAGCTCCACGTGGAAGGCCATTATGATCAGGTGATAACTCTGGTAAAGCGGGAACCCTCCTATCGAGAGTTAAACAATACTTGGGAGGAGATAAAACCCTCGGTTCGCAGCCAAAAGTGGTATGAACTGATGGACCGTTTCATTCAGATAGCATACTCTACCCGGCCATACTGTCTAGGTTGCGGCGAATGTTGTCGATTGGCAACTCCTTCCCTGCACCTTGCAGATGCAGAGGTGCTGTCCAGGGGTTTGATATCAACCCGGCAGATCTACACCCTCAGGCGAGGCGAACCGGTAAGCTTAAACCTGGAAGGCAAGCTGGGTTCCCTCCCGAGTGAGGTTATCAAGTTCAAAGAAGATCAAGAGAAAGGATATTGCAGGTTTTATTCAGAGAAGGAGAAAAGCTGTACCATTTATGAGAACCGGCCAATCCAATGCCGTTTCCAGGAATGTTGGAACCCAGAAGCTCTTGAGAAACTCTGGCAAAAAAAGAAGCTTACCAGGCGTGACATTCTAAAAAACGATCAAGACCTAATGGACCTGCTGGAACTCCACGACAAACGCTGTGATCCCGAAAGACTAGACCATCTTTTCATCCAGTGGCACAAAACCCGGGACACGAGAATGTTGGATCAGGTGCTGGAGATCCTCCGCCAGGACGTGGCCATAAGAAGTCTCGCCATGACAAAACTGAATCGTGACGAGGAAGAGCTGAACTTCCTCTTAGGTCGACCTTTGGCGGAAATTGTGCGCTCTTATGGTCTCAGGATAGAACTGGATCAAGAGGGAATTTACCACCTAGTTGAAGATCAATAAAGTTGGGCCTCCCCCAACGAAGCCTCTAACCCGGAAGTTTCATGAATTACTGTCGCGAGACCACTAAGATGGGCGTGCCACCTGACAACCGTCCCGCGCTACCGCGGGATTGGTCCCGAGGCGTACCTTAACGGTACGTCGCAGGAGTCGACACCCGAGGACGCCAGGAAGGACGGCTATATCTGTGGTCGCAGCAGGTGATTCATGGAACATCCGGGTTAACTATCGGCCACCACCTCTTTTATTCAAACACTATATCAATACCCTTACCATATTTTGTCCAGCCGGTTGTTGGCATATGGCTTGCGTCCAGCCAAATATGGCTTGAAAGGCTTTTTCACTGCATCAAAAGCCACGGCCTCAATAACAGGCCCGAGGGGTTAGTATGGCATATCAAGAT
>JASFKF010000160.1:0-5258 GCA_050118775.1 Syntrophobacterales bacterium | reverse complement strand
AGCCGTCGATCCTCCTGAGGTATTCATCGCGGTTGATTTTGGGATTCTTGAGGTTTAACTTGTCCTGCCACTCTTTTGCCCTGAGGCTTACTGTCTGGTTTCGTTCGGCCGGGTTCGGGTGGGTGGAAAACCAGTCAGGCAATGGACTTCCGTCAGAGCTTGGACGCATTCGATCCAAGGTGTTAAAGAAGTTGGCCATTTGTTTGGCGTCATAGCCCAGCTTGCTGGCATATTCCACGCCCAAGTCATCGGATTGTCGCTCATCATCCCGGCCAAACTTTAGAAACAGCATCTGTACGCCAAGTTGGGCCACTTCTCCCGCAATATCAGGCATGAAGACCATCCCTACCCCCAGTCCCACCTGGGCTAGTTGGGCCCTACTGTACTGCTGAGCGGAGTGTCTTGCCGTAATGTGTCCAAGTTCATGGCCCATTACGGTGATCAGTTCCGCCTCGTTGTTTAGGTAAGCCAGAATCCCGCGGGTGAAGTAGATGTAACCGCCGGGCAAGGCAAAAGCGTTAACCACAGGTGAGTCCATGACCTTACATTCATAGGACAGATTGGGTCGATGGGAGATTTTGGCTAACCTCTGGCAAAAATCATTGACATAGGTGCTCAACTCTGGATCGTCGTAGATTCCGTACTCTTGAACTATCTGGACATTCGCCTGCCGGCCGAGCTCGATCTCTTCCTGATCATCGAGTAGCATGAGCTCTCGTTGACCGGTCACAGGATTTATAGCGCACGACACCAAGAAAGAAATTAGAAGTATGATTAGAGCAAATGTTGTGAAGTTTTTTCGGACCATAACCATTTCCTCGCTCCTTTATTAGATTCGGCCCTACACTATTGAGCATATTTATTTTGTAAAGGTGGAAAGTACTTGAGCTCGCAAGTCAATAAGTCAACTAGGCGGCCTCTTGAAGTAATTCGGCCTGTCCTTCTTTGCCCAATATTTTTATTCTGCCGAAGGTTTGCGGCTTGATTCTGCCGCCTAGATATTCAATGTATTCAATTAGGACGTCTCTTTGAAACATGGAGCTATCATAAGCATCCATGGCCTTGAGAAAAACTCTGTACCCGTCTCCGCCAGCCGCCAAATAGGAGTTGGTGGCAATCTTGTAGGTTCTGCTTGTATCAAGGGGTTTGCCATTTATCATGACCTGTGTGCATTGTTTTTTGCTCATGTCGATCGTTATCGATACTCCTTCCGACACCTGTGGAAAGCCTCCTTGGCCACTTGAGATTGTGGCCATGTATTCGAAGAGAGATTGGACATTCTTACCATCCAGGGTCAAAACAACCACCGTACTGTCAAAGGGAAGTACCTCGTAGATCATCCTCTCTGTAAGGCGACCCTCAGGAAGGTCGGCCCGTATTCCGCCTCCGTTTTGCAGGGCAAAATCCGCCCCTATATATTTAGTGTACCAAAGCATGGAATCTGCAACCAGGTTGCCTAAGGGATTTTCCTCTTTTCTTACACCATCATAAAAAAAAGGTGCTTCCCCCTGGCCTATAACCTTAAAGAGAACCGCTTCCGCTTTGGCAGCGTATGGCTCCAGTAGATCCAAGAGCTTTAAATCTTCGGGGATCTCCTCGCCGACGAAATGATCCACCTTGGTTCCATCCGGTTTCTTCTCCACCTCCTTAAGGTTAATGGGAATCGCTTCATACCTGTAATCAATGACTCTCTTGTTCTGAACTAACAGGTCGACCCTGCCCATAATCAGGCCCCACTTCCATGCCTGAACTATTGGTGTGTGATGACCCGTTAAGGGATGGGTAACAACTATGGGAGAATCAAGTTTAGTGTGGCTGTGTCCGTCAACAATGAGATCAATACCACTTACTTCATGAGCCAATCTCTTGGAGCCTTTGCTGAAGGAGTCGTATATACCCAGGTGCACAAGTCCGATCACCAGGTCAGCTTTCCTCTGCAACTCCGGGACGAGGTTCTTGGCAACTTCAATCTCATCCTCAAATACCAAACCCTTAGTGTATTCGGGGTTTCCTATGATTTCAGTCTCTTTAGTAGTGATACCAAAAACGGCTACTCTAAGGCCATCAAATTCCTTAATGATGAAAGGTTTAGTCAGGTACTTGCCCCCTTCGGTCCTCACATTGGCAGAGACAAAAGGAAAGTTTGCCAGCTTCATTTGTTCTCTCAGCACATCTATGGGATTATCAAATTCATGATTACCTAGCACCATTGCATCGTAGCCAATATAGTTGTAGCCCTCGAGGTCCGGCCTAGCCTTGAAAAGGTTGGACTCCGACCTGCCAGTGTTCAGGTCACCACCATCTAGAACCAGGACATTTCTATGCTGTTCTCTAATCCTCTTAACAACCGTTGCCCGCGCAGGAAGTCCGCCAACATCTGGTGCAGGGTCGTGGAAAAACTTAAGGGGATGTCCGTGAGTGTCGTTAGTGTGAAGGACCACAAGATGGTGGAGCTGAGAGGCGTCCCTTTTTTCGGGGGATTTATTCGAGGTGCAGGAGAGCAAAAGTCCGGCAGCAAGAAAAGCGGTAATCTTCACAAATATCTTCGATCTTGGCTGCATAAGAACCTTCCCCGCTTTTGCTGTAAATAATAGTATAAGGTTAAATATTAAAAGGTAAACAGTAAAGGGTAATCAAAAAAACTAAGAGGTGAATTATTATATCCGCGATCGATCTATTTGCACTTTTTCATTCGAGATCCCGCAACCATATATAGCTATAGATTCTGGCGCAGCCGGTGAAATCCATGTCTTATAAGGGTTAAACCTGTAAGGATTGGTCTTGAGAGCCTGCTTTTTCGTACTTTTGAATGAGGTCTTGGAGGGCTTCTTCTAGCAATTCTTTAAATGACCGTCCGCTGTCCATGGAAAGCTGCTCCACGGTCATAAGCAGACTTTTGTCGATTCTGTTGGATTTCTTTGAATCTTCCTTTTTCTCTGTGGTTGTTGGCCGCTCTGTTCTGAAGGCACGGTCAATGGCCTCGTGGAAAACCTTACTGTCGTCTTCGGACATATCCATGAATCGGACTGCCAGATCATAGGAAGGCGACTCATCGCTGTCTTCACTATCATAAATGTTTAGCCTGACTTTCTTAACTTTTGCCGCCACAGGAAAGAAATAATGAGGAATCTCAATGGTCAAATTGAACGTTTCATCGAGGTCGGGCAGACTCTTACAGACAATGAGAGCTCCCCCAATGCTGATATTCTTGATGCGCCCGTCTATTAATCCCGCAGAAGTAAATATACTGACAGGCCAAGACACATCAATTCTAGAGTACTCTCGTCTGCAGTCCTCCACAACCCACCAACCCTTAGTCTGAAGATTTCATGACCCCTTGATGCAACCCCAATTGGTGAAATACCAAGGTCAGTACAATATTCCTATTACCTGCCTTTTAATGCAAAGCCAATGCCAATCCAGCAAACAGCGCCTCGACAAGTCAACGAGTAATTTTAGGTAATAATGGCTATTACAAGCGGTCAGGGATGAGATCGCACTGCCTCGTCATAGTCGGATAGGGTTATTGGAGTTGCCCCCTGGGGGTAGTAACCTCGGTCGGCAATGCGACGCTTTACCGAACCCGTAACCACTCCTACAACTTTGCCGCTACGCTCGAGAGCAACTGGACTTCCGCTAAAACCGGGGGCTCCCTCCAAATCTAACAAAAGCAATGGGGTATCTTCTTGCGCATCGGTAAATTCGGTGGAAGAGATAATAGCCCTTCTAACGATCGGATAATCTACTGTTTTGGAACCCAGGCGCGGGAATCCACCTATAAGAACGATTTCTCCACCTAAAGAAGCCAGACTATCCAGCTTCTGGATGAGGGATAGTGGTCTTACTTGTGACGGACAATTTATGGCCTTAAGAAATGCCAAATCTTTGCTTTCGTGCTGATAAATAATTTTCACTCTAAGTATATGGAATTTATTTCTATTCTGTATTGGAATGTACTTTATGTAAAGGCTCTCTTCTTCTGCGTTTTTTAATAGATGTTTTGCTGTCACAACTGTGCCCTCATGGTCTACAAAAAAGCCACTCCCCAATAACTGTCCAATTTCTCCATCTGCATCCTGAGTGAATTGGCCGACATGTACCACACCATCTCTCATTCTGCTAAAAACATTGTGCTGTCTTGAGGAAACATGTGGAAACTTACATCCCGCTAAAAGAATCAGTAAGATGATGAAAAAATGATGCATTGTGGCTGGTTTTTTGACCATGATTTTTCGAGCCAAGTAACATCTAAATAAATTTTTTCGCCTTCTCAGCAAAGATCATTAGCAGCATCATACCATTTCAAGGGAATAAAACGATCTTGTTTAATGAGGCTTAACGACTGAGATGAGAACTCTTCCTTAAACTTGTGGGAGAGTCTTTGGCAAAGGAAGCTTTTTCTTTAGCAGAAAGGCCAAAGAGAGAGACATTTGAAGGTTCTGATGCGATGAGATTTTCCTTTTCCTCAGAGAAATTGACCAGGACCATTCCCGAAAATTTATCGTCCTTGTAGACTTCTACTCGAAAAATATTTCCGCTCTTGTCCACAGAGAATCGCTTCATGATATCTTCTTGGCCAATCACGACTCCTGCTTCATCTGAGATACCCCTTTTTCTGAAGCCGATCACATTTACCCGGTAGCCTTTTTTCGGCATGATCATAAATGATTCTTGTACTCCCAACGTGTCCCCGAAAACTGCTTTTCTCTCTTCGCCGTCAATTTGCATGGTAATGTTTTCGGTGCTGAAGTCGTATTCAAAGTATTCGGGATAAATGCGAGTGATTCTGCGGTTACCATGAAAAACTCTGTAGCCTTCACCCGATTCCACCAAGGCTATAAGGGGGTTGCTGGGCCTGTAGACAATTTCTGCAGATTTTTTCAGAGGGATGTAGCCGAGTCGCTTCCTGGCATTGGCCACATCCAGAAATATCCTATTGTCGTAGAATGCCAATTTCACGTTATCGTAGATTGCCCCTTTAACTCCACTGGCCGATAAGCTGAAGGATCTTTCATACTCAATTCCCAAGAGATCCATATAGGCTTCTAATACTCTAAGGTGATAATAGGCTCGTTTGTGGGTCGGAAAATTCTTGCTCACTTCCACGCCGAAAGCGGGTTTGAGGTTTCTCACTGCATAGTAAGTGAGCGTTTTTGCCATTTCCTTGTCACCCAGCTTAGTCCTGGTATTCTTTACGTGATAGGCATGTTCTTCGGAAAATAAATGGCCGTTTACCACTCTTGTAATCTGCTTTGCTA
>JASFKF010000159.1:0-5279 GCA_050118775.1 Syntrophobacterales bacterium | reverse complement strand
CGATCGCGCAATTTTTGACGAAGAAGGCAATCTAGTTGAATACCAATCCATTGGACACGACGTTACCGAGAACAAAAAGGCAGAGCAAGCGCTTAAGGAAAGTGAGGAAAAGTACAGAACCATCCTTGAAAACATTGAGGAAGGCTACTTCGAAGTCGATCTTATTGGGAATTTTACCTTTGTAAATGATGCACTGTGCAGAATTGCAGGATATGACCGGGACGAACTGGTTGGTATGAACAACCGAAACTACACCACCCGGGAAACCGCCAAAGAAATGTACCGGGTTTTCAACAAAACCTATCAGACCGGAGAACCCGCAAGAATTGTGGACTATGACATCTTCAGAAAGGACGGCAGCAAAAGGACTCTGGAGCTCTCAGCCTCGCTGATGACGGATTCGACAGGAAAACCTGCTGGTTTCCGAGGTGTAGTCCGAGACGTTACAGAACGCAAGCGGGCAGAAGAGGCCTTGCGTGAAAGTGAAGAGCGCTACAGGAGCCTTTTCAATAATAACCACACGGTGATGCTAATTATCGATCCGGAGACTGCAGACATAGTAGATGCCAATCCTGCTGCGTGCTCCTTTTATGGTTGGGACCACAAAGAGCTCACCAGCAAAAAGATTACTGATATCAATACACTCACTAGCCAACAAGTTTTCCAAGAAATAGAGCGAGCGAAGTCAAAAGAAAACCAGCACTTTTTCTTCCGTCACCGTTTGGCAAAAGACGAGATTGTCGATGTTGAAGTCTTCAGTGGTCCAATCGTACTGAACGGCAAGCAACTTCTATATTCCATCGTCTACGATGTCACCGAGCGCAAACAAGCCATTGAAGCGCTGCGAGACAGCGAGGAGAAATATCGTACTGTTCTGGAGTCCAATCCAGACCCTGTTGTGGTCTACGACATTGAGGGCAAGGTTGTTTATTTCAATCCCGCCTTTACTCGAGTTTTCGGCTGGTCCCTGAGTGAACGACTAGGCAGAAAGATGGACTTATTCGTGCCCGAGGAAAGCTGGCCAGAAACCAAAATGATGATCGACAGAGTTTTGGTCGGCGAAAGTTTCTCCGGCATCGAAAGCAGTCGATACAATAAGGCAGGTAAGATTATTCCTGTAAGTATAAGCGGAGCCGTGCTTCGAGATATGGACGGCAACCCAGTAGGCAGCGTGATTAATTTAAGAGATATCAGCGAACAAAAGAATCTGGAAAGCCAACTCCAGCACGCTCAGAAAATGGAGGCAGTTGGAACTCTGGCTGGCGGCATTGCTCATGACTTCAACAACCTCCTTCAGGCTATACAGGGATATACGGAACTTCTGCTGATGCGCAAAAAGGAGGGAGAGCCAGGGTTACGAGAACTGCACGAAGTTATCCGCGCATCCAAAAGAGGAGCAGAGCTCACTCAGCAACTGCTCACCTTCAGTCGTAAGGTGGAGAGCAAAAGAAAGCCCCTTGACCTCAATGAAGAAGTGGGAGAGCTGCGGCAGCTGCTCGAACGAACACTTCCTAAGATGATTGAGCTGGAATTTAATCTAGATCCTGATCTTCAAATGATTAACGCAGATTCGGCGCAGTTAAAGCAAATTCTCATGAATTTGGCTGTAAATGCAAAGGATGCAATGCCCGAGGGAGGTAAGCTGGTCATTGAGACTCATAACATAACCCTAGATCAAGAATTCTGTAAGAGATATGCCGAAGTCAAGCCTGGTGATTACGTACTGCTGTCTATGGCCGACACCGGCCACGGTATGGAAAAAGAAACCCTGGAGCATATCTTTGATCCCTTCTATACCACCAAAGAAGTGGGAAAAGGAACCGGTCTTGGCCTGGCCATAGTTTACGGCATAGTCAAGAATCACGAGGGCTACGTCATGTGTTACAGCCGCCCGGAAAGGGGGACCAGTTTTAGAATCTACCTGCCGGTTTCAGAAGCGGCAACAGAACATGAAGAGGTAGCGGAGCCGCTAGAAGCAAAATCTTCTGCCATGGGAGGCAACGAGACTATTCTACTAGTGGATGACGAGGAATTCATCAGGGAACTCGGGGCAGATGTCCTTGGACAAGCTGGCTACACGGTCCTCACTGCCAGCAACGGCGAACAGGCACTGGAGGTTTATCGCCGCGAAGGTGAGCGGATTGATTTGGTCATTCTAGATCTGATTATGCCGGGTATGGGAGGCAGCAAGTGTCTTAAAGAGCTTCTCCAGATAACCCCACAGGCGCGGGTCCTTATAGCTAGCGGTTATTCACCGGATGCTTCCACCAAAGGAGCGCTCGAGACGGGAGCAGCAGCTTTTATCAATAAACCATATGATACCAAGCAGCTATTGGAACTAGTTCGTAAGGTTTTGGACACGAACCGTCTCAGCTTGACAGGGTAGGGATGGGGGCCATTCTCACTGCTGAGTCTTGGTGGTCAATTAAACTTTCGCTACTTTTACCCTATCTTCCGGGCGCTCCGAGTTCCACCATTAACTCCAACTCAGCTTCATCTCTTCGCACTTGAACCTTAACCGTGTTGCCCACATATTTGGTGGCAAGATTGGCCCTAATGTCATCCAAGTCCTTCACCCTAATACCATCAACAGCCAAGAGAATGTCTCCCTTTTCAAGCCCGGCCTTTTGAGCACCAGCACCCTGGACGAGTTCGACAACCTCGAACTGCTCTCCCGAGGTATCTAACACTACTCCTAGCTTGGCCTCGGCTGGAGCCTCAACCATACTGGGAAATACAATGAAATCCGCCATACCGGGCTCCGGCAATTCCCCCGGTTCGGGAAGGACAACAGCGTAATCTTTAGCAATCCTTCTATAAGCCCTCTTAGGGATGCCTGAGCCGAAGGCTAGATGGCCGCTGCCAGCCAGCACTACCAGATGAAAGTCAGGGTTATCTGTTAGAAAGGAAGCAATAGTCTCAGCCATGGTTTCGTCCCAAAGGATCTGGGCCTGGTGAAAGTATTCAAAAATCTGAGGTGTTTTTTTGCCGGCCAGTTCAGTCTGGTGCATTTCGAAAACACGCCTTAACCTTTTTTCGTAAGTTTCGTCGGCAAAAACCATCTCTTTTGGTATCTTCCCTTTCTCCTCCTGGGTCAATTGGCCCAATCCTTGGTTGGCAACTTTGCTGACCAACTCGTGTTCCTGGTTAAGGGCAACAACGGGAATATTGTGCTCTCTGGCATAGTGCAGGATGTCCTCATACAGATGGTAGTTGAATCTCCAAGTGTTTAGGTATTGGGACCTCTTTAAAAAAGCTTGCGTATCCGTTTCCCCGGAGACGTATTCATCCAAGGCCTTTTGGTAACGCCGTTGAAACATCTCCATGCCAATGGCCAATTTCGGATAGCGCTGGTGTAGATCACGAATTATCTCGAGCTGTATGAGGTGATCACCATAGCGATCGTGCTTCTCACCCACATAAACGATGGTTCTATCCGCCAACTGAGAAACAATTTCAGCCAAAGGAATTACACTGGCTGTGGCGATTCCCCTAACCGGTCCACCCACTTCGTACTGAGTTCCCCGCTCGCTGCTTTCGGCCTCCTTCACCACGTTTCTTCCCCCTGAAAAGTCAAGTTTACTGTATTTCCCGTAGTGAAAAAGCTTGTTTATTACCCTTTTCACTTCTTCTGAATTTTCCCCTACAGCCCGGCCAACCATTAAATTCGGATTGAAGTTATTTTTTCTAATTACAAGACTGAATCCGCCTTTTGTCTCTCCTCTCTTGGGAAAGAGGAACTCATGCTTACTATGATCCCCCAGAAACAATAAAGATTTGCGAGCTAGACTGGAGTGGTCCACCTCGTGGGCAGCCAGTTTTTCAAAACCACGGCTTTCCAAGGCTTGAATCAAAGGCTCGTATATATCTAGGTTCGTTTCAGGCAATACCACTGTTCGGGTTGGATCTCCCAAAAGGCGACTTAAGACAGCCCTTGTCTCAGCTGGCTTCAGGGTCCGGAAGAGTTGGTAGTCTGGGTCTACAATGATCTCCTTGGCTATGGCTTCAATAGACAAGGAAAAAGCTTGTCTGCTCTTAGATAGAGACAAAATCTTTTTCTCTTCTTTGTCCTCGGTGCGGATAACCAGGGGAATCAACACCGGCATCGGACTGTTCCTAACCTGAATGTTGAATTCTAGAGTGTAACCTTGGCTCGACTGATTTAGCCTAATTTTATCGAGATTTATTATCATGGCCCCTTTGCTGTTGAGCCAGAATGCAAAAAAATCGCTTAGATCCTTTCCCCCTGTCTCCGAAAAAATAGTTTCCAGATCCTGCCAGGAGGTTAAGCGAAAACGCTGTCTTACCACCAGCTGCCTTAGTGCTTCACTAAACAGTTTATCTCCCATACTATGGTTGAGCATGTGGAAAACCATAGCGGTCTTGCCATAACCAACTGCCCGTAAACCACGATCGTCACCGCTGACAAAATCTTTAATGGAGATTTCATTTTCACCATGGACGTAACTCTCGAAATCCTCCATGATCCCCTTGCGATATTGCCAGCCCTTTCCTCGCATTTCCTCGTAATAATGATCGGCCAAATAGGTTGTTAACCCCTCTGACCAATTCCCTTTCGAGTAATCTATGTAGACCAAATTGCCAAACCAGGAGTGCAGGATCTCATGTCCCAGTGAAGTCTCCGGGATAAAGGGCAGTTTGAGTACCTCACGGCCCAGAAGGGTGAAGGTGGGCATGCCGTAGCCGGTGGGCAGAATATTCTCCACCACAGCAAACCGTTTAAAAGGGAAGGGGCCCAGCATTTCTTCATACATTTCCAGATACTTCTTGCTAGCCTCCAGATAGCGGTTTGCCAGATTTTGGTCCTCGGGAAGCAGATAGGTTTCCACCTGCACCCCACCATGTTGATCTTTGTTGACTACGTAGGGAGCGGTGATGAAATGGATATTCATTACAGGATGGGGGAAATTAAAAGTTATCAGCTTTTGGTCTCCCATATCCTTGATGATTATATCTTCGGCTTCAGACACGCCTTGAAAGTTCCCGGGAACCATCGCTTGCAGAGAAAAGCGGGCGAGTTCGGTCTCAGCCGCTGGGTGCCAGCCAGAAAGGAGAAAGACTCCTTCTTTACCAATGGTGTTTGCCAGATTTTCGCCCTTTTTGTTGGCAAAGACTCCCTCGTATTCCATTTGTATTTGTAGTGACCCTTTGTGGGAGGGGAGGGCAATGCGACCGTCTCTCACCTTTGGAGCCGCAGCCTTACCGTCGATTATAAATTTGGTAATCCGCAGACCCCGGCCCACCCTTATTGTTCTTAC
>JASFKF010000158.1:0-5286 GCA_050118775.1 Syntrophobacterales bacterium | reverse complement strand
GAGTCAGTTTACATGGATTTGCAAATGAAAGCGGTCTTGCTGCCTTACCGAGTAGCTTGCTCTGTCCTTGCCAGATATTCTTTAGAGCAGATGGCAAATCCAAAAGGAGAAGATGGGAAAACTCCTGTTTACCCTCTAGCATTGACACAAACCTGACTGTGTGATACCCACACTGCATATCCCTGGTTTCTTTAATTTTCCGAAAGAATTGAGCTGTCTAATCCTCGAGAAACTCGGAGGGAGAGTCTTGTCTGAAAATGTTAACAAATGGCATCCTAACGGGGCCGCCACTCTAATTGGAAGTTTGCCCCATAAGGATCACCAGAGGGCTTTAGGCTTGGTTTTTCAACAGATGGTGGAAATTCCTGTCTGGCCGCAACTTTCGCCCTATGTTCCTGAACAGATGATGGTTCAGTTCAACGAAGGGCTGCCCGGACTGGTGCGCAGAGACAACCGCACCCTGTTCGTCACCTCTGACCCAAGCTTCGAGGAGGAATTGCTTAAATTCTATGAAGAATACCTAGCGGCCTCTGATGGTGAGCTTCCTCTGGAACAGTCCCGCTTTCGTCTGGGGGACGACACGGGGAGGACTTTTTTTGCCTTTCTGGACAGGCTGGAACAGCAGCAGCCGCGCCCTTTGGCGCTGAAGGGCCAAATCACCGGACCTTTTACTCTCACAGCGGGTCTCAAAGACGAGAAGGACCAGCTTGTCCTCTATGATTCGCGCCTTCGTGATGTGGTGGTTAAGACTCTCGCCCTCAAGGCGCAGTGGCAGGTCGAACGATTGGCCCGCTCTGGGCTTCCTACTATTGTATTCATCGACGAGCCGGCCTTGGCTGGTTTTGGCTCATCTGCCTTCATCAGCGTTTCGGCAGAGGATATTACCACCATGCTTGATGAAGTTGTCAGTCATATTCACAAGGCTGGCGGTCTTGCCGGCATTCATGTTTGCGCTAACACCGACTGGTCGCTTTTTTTCGCTGGTTCTCTCGATGTAATCAACTTCGACGCCTATGGATATTTTGAACGCTTTGCCCTTTATCGCCAGGATCTTGTCTCATTTATCGAGCGTGGCGGCCTGGTGGCCTGGGGTATCGTTCCCACCTTGGATCTGGACAATCTAGAGCAAGAGAACACTGAATCCCTTGTCAGTCGCTGGCGCCATCAGGTAGAGCAATTGGTGGACAATGATCTCTCGCTGGAAACAATCTTACACCAGTCTATCATTACTCCGAGCTGCGGTTGTGGCACCCTGACTGTAGCCCTGGCCGAAAGGGTAATCTCCCTTACTCGCCAGATATCCGAGCAGATACGCTTGCAATTCAATACCTAGCTGAGAATGGCTGCTTTCTGCCCGCCGGCAGGCCCTGAGCCCGTCGAAGGGCTGCCGGCCGCCTGCTGCTAGCTGTGTTCTCGGCTGGCGTGTACCGCCATCCAGGTAAAACTCCCAGTCGGTGAGTCGCCGAAGAAAACCAGATCAGCGCTCAACCACGTTTTTTCTTTCAGTCCCTGCCGCCTTAGTTCTTCCTGGAGCAAAGGCTTGTCCAAATCCTGAAAGCCTGAGATCACCAGCCTGCTTCCCGGTCTACTCAGGCGACACAACTCCGGGAGCTTTTCAGTGAGCACCTGCATTGGCAAGTTTGCCAGTATCAGATCAAAGCTGCCAGCTACTGCTTCGGCTGAGCCATTGACCAGCATGAGCCTACTTTCCAACCCATTGAGATGTCCATTTATTCTGCTAAGTTTTAGCGCCTGGGGGTCGATATCAAGGGCCACTGCCCGCTCTACACCTAGTTGCAAGCCTGCTAGAGCGAGAACACCGCTCCCGCATCCCACGTCCACAAGGTTTTGGTAGGATCGTTCCGTCAAAATCTTAAGCATGAGACTCAGACACATTTTCGTGGTGGGATGATAGGGGGGGAAGGTTCTGTTGCATTTAAGAACAATGGATGTGGGAGCCCGAGAAATCAGCCAGCGACAACAGGGGGAACCAACGGCCAGGGAACGATTGATGCGGTAATAGAAAAGCACAATGTCACATCACTAGTGAGTGCATGGAGAACCAAGCACTTTGACAATTGCGGATTGCTGATTGCTGATTGCTGATTGCTGATTGCTGATTGCTGATTGCTGATTGCTGATTTAAGAAGGCATAGAGTAAGTACCCATAAGTCAGAAACCACAATTCAGGAGAAAAGCAACCAAGATTGAATTCATCTGAGCTACCCTCTCTTTGAACCGCAGAATGTCGAACAAGGAATTTCGAATATCGAAGTGATCACTTCATTATTCTGCGGTTCCTTGTTCTGCGGTTCAATATTCAGTAGTTTGAACCCTCTGACTTCCGTCGTCTGTCCTCTGGCCTCTGCCCCAGGTGCCTAGTGCTAAGTCCCTAATGGTTAGTTGAAAAGGCTGCCTGCTGGTTAATGGGCTTGGCCCATTAACCATATCTTCGTTCGAAATCCGCCATGAACGAGACCAGGGCCTCAACTGCCTCCAAAACTGTGGCATTGTAAAGAGAGGCGCGGCAACCGCCAACAGAGCGATGCCCCTTGAGACCCCCAAGATCATTTGCCAGGGCTTCGTCGATAAATATTTGCTCAAGAGATTGATCGGCTAACCGGAAAGTGACATTCATCATGGACCGGTCTTCTTTGTTTGCAGTGCCCCAGTAAAACTCACTCTTATCGAGGTAGTTGTAAATAAGTGCTGCCTTTTCTTTATTTAGCTGTTCCATCTTGGCCAGACCACCCACGGCTTCTTCTAGCCATTTGAGCACCAGTTGAACCACGTAGATGGCAAAACAGGGCGGCGTATTGAACATTGAGTTTTTGGCGGCAAAAGTAGTGTATCTCAACATAGTGGGGATATTTTCCGGTACGCGGTCGAGCATGTCTCGGCGGATTACCACTAGGGTGACACCTGCCGGTCCCAGGTTTTTCTGGGCCCCCGCATAAATCAGTCCAAAGGGAGTCAGGTCCATAGCGCGGCCCATGATGTCAGAGGAAACGTCACTTACCAGGGGAACGCTTCCCGTATCGGGATAACTGCTCCATTGGGTACCTCGGATGGTATTATTAGAGGTTATGTGCACATAAGCCGCATCCTTATTAAAGTTAATATCTTTCGGGATATAGGTGAAGTCACGGTCTTCCGAAGAGGCAACTACCCGAACCTCTTTAGCCAAAATCTGAGCCTCTTTTATGGCCTTTGCCGACCAAGAGCCAGTGTTCACGTAGTCGGCAACCTGGTCATCTGGTAGCAAATTCATTGGTACCATGGAAAATTGCAGACTCGCTCCTCCCTGGAGAAATAGCACCTCATAATCTTCTCCACACCCAAGGACCCTCTTGACCCTCACCTTGGCATCGTTGATCACCTCATCGAACCAGGCAGAGCGATGGCTCACCTCGGTTATGGACATGCCAGATCCCCTGTAATCCAAGAACTCAGCTTGAATCTCCTCAAGCACTGGCAATGGCAGCGCAGCTGGACCTGGGTTGAAGTTGTAAATCCGCTTCCCCATTTCTTGGACCTCCTTAGGCCAGTACTAAATAAATCTGCAACCTTAAACAAATTCAGGTTGGATGTGAGATGTGAGATCTGAGATGTGGGATAACGAATCTCAGGAAAAGATCTCAAATCTCACATCGCATATCGCACATCCCAAATCTTTACGTCAGGACATGTTTCGTGCTTGCCATTTAAAATCTAGTGATGGCAACTTCGCTCTGTGATCTCCTTAGCCCGAGTGTTTCAAGCCTCTTAATGCTATTTTCTGGACCGACGATTATCACTTAATCTTTAAGAAAATAGCGATGATACTCCTCCTCGCTCAGATGTTTTTTCATCAGGCCCGTGAGAAGATCCACCAGATTTTCAATTTCTCCATGGCTGACTCGACTACTTAGCAGTTTCATCAGGTCATCGTCGGAGAACTTTTGCAGAAACGCTATGAGAGCCCGTTCATCTTCCTCGCGGGAATAGCCGAAGGCCAGGATCCCCTCGTATGTCTCCACAAAGTCATGGCGGTGTCGCCGCATAGGGACTCCTCAATTCCTAAACCCTGCCATTATCGATCCAGGCAGCTAATTGCTGCAAGTTTTGTTTGATCATCCGATTTCCAATCTGGCCACTTCCCATATTCCCAGCCGAACCTGCTTCCAGATAGTAGCGAATCTCGGTTCCCGTGCCCTCGGATGTGGGCTCGACCTTCCAATGGCCGCGGAAAAAGGCAAAAGATCCCTGGCGCTGGCTGAAATAGAGGAAGGGTTTATCTTCCACAACGTCCAAGACCACTCGAAAAGAGAAGGATAAGAGCGGAATTCCCACTTTCGCCGTTTGTTCTACTAGAAGATAATTGCCTTCTTTTCTCAAAACCTTGCTCTTTTTTAATCCGCTCAGATGGGCGTCCATTTCATCAAAAGAAGTCAGAATACGCCAAACACGGTCTGGTCCGGCAGCTACGGTCATTTTCGCCACTATTCCATTGCCTTTTTTTCTAACGGTGATCGAGCTATTGCGATTATTGGAATTCAATTTCTTACCCTAACCCATTGGATTTTTTGCCGTAGTCCCGTCGTTGGCGAGGAGGAAAACCACCCTTCCCTAAAAGTATAACCGGCAGGCAGGTTATTTTCTGCTAGGCAAATACCAGGGCAAAACGAAAACCCCACTTTGAGCGCTTGCGGCAAAGAGGGGAAGATGGGAATATATTTATTGGCGCTAACAATGCCCAAGGCCATTTAGTTTGTCAAGGCAAATCTCCCCGCAGCCTTGGTGGTCTCTTTATCGCCAATGAATTCCCTCCGATTTTCTTTGTGAGGGATTAAAATGAAGTATTGAGGCGAAGAAAAAAGGAAAATATTGACATTTGAAGATTACACCTTATTTTTTTACAATCATTGATTTATTCAGTGAAAAAAAACGTTTTTTAGTACTTGAATTTTTTCTGCGAATCAGTAAATTTCTCCCTGTTAGCACTCTTGCCAAGTGAGTGCTAACAGCTCTTTAAGGAAGTAGCGATCCCCACAATATCCAAACCGAGTTTGCGCTCTACAAGGAGTGCCATTAGAAAAGGAGAGTGATGGTATGAAGCTGAGACCTTTGCAAGATCGAATTATTGTCAAAAGGATCAAGGAGGAGGAAAAGACCGCTGGCGGTATTATTATCCCTGATACTGCTAAAGAAAAGCCTCAGGAGGGTAAAGTTATTGCTGCTGGCAAAGGGAAGATACTGGAAAATGGCAAGGTCAGTCCCACCACCGTCAAAAAGGGTGACCGGGTG
>JASFKF010000157.1:0-5297 GCA_050118775.1 Syntrophobacterales bacterium | reverse complement strand
GAAAACATGGTGACCTCCTTCCCTCTTCTATCCTTTGAGAGTTATTCCTAGATGCTAGATGCTAGATGCTAGATGCTGGATACTAGATACTGGATGCTAGATACTGGATTGTGATAGCTAATTTAAAGAATCTACGAATTTATGGGGAATTGTCAACTTATATTGGTTAATCCGACAAACTAAATTAGGAGCAACCACACCGGACAATCGATTCTACAATGCAATATGGACAGCTTCTTCCCAGAGCCTTCCTTGGTAGATTACCGTGGTCTCGCCCTCCATGTAAACTTCCTGTGGCAGTCTCTCCTCAGGATCAAAGTAAATGGTAAGAGTCTCACCGCTTTTTGTGTGGACAGCCACAGGAGGTCTAACCATCCCCTTTGCTGCACCAATCAGGGCAACGGCTGTGGCGCCCGTGCCACAGGCAAGGGTCTCGTCCTCCACCCCCCGTTCATAGGTCCGAAGGGCAAGAGTCTGCTCACCGAGCACAGCAACAAAGTTTACGTTGGTTCCAGCAGGTGCAAATTGCGAGTGAAACCGGACCTTGCGACCCTGTCCAACAACTTCCTGTTTCTCCAGAATTTCCGGCCCGTCAAGGATGAAAACCGTGTGGGGCACTCCGGTATTGACAAAGTGGGTATTAAATCTTTGTCCGTTGAGTTCCAGCTCCATGTCGAGCCTCAGATCACGAGGTTCGGTCATCTGAAGCTTCACCCGACTTCCTGAGACTTCTGCGCGGATGAGGCCGGCAAGGGTTCGAAAAGAGAGACTTGAGCCGCAGATACCTAACATGTTAGCGAGTCTGGCCACGCACCTTCCCCCATTGCCACACATCTCCGCCCTGCTACCGTCTGCATTAAAAAAATTCCAGCGGAAGTCTACTTCATCATCATTCTCAATGAGGATAAGACCGTCAGCACCCACAGAAACCTTACGCCTACAAAGGTTGCGGGCCAAATCAGGTGCTACCTCTGCTTCTATTATGTTGGCGCGATTGTCAACGAGAATGAAATCGTTGCCACTGCCGCTCATCTTGTAGAAATCAATTACTCTTTCCATCGGACTTATCAACTGAGAAAATCCGGAATCAGCTCTCCTTTTAGCAGGTCGTCGTAAGTTTCCCTCGAGCGTATTACTTGGAATTTGTCATCCCGGACCAAAATCTCTGGCGGTCTGGGCCTAGAGTTGTAGTTGGAAGACATGGCGAAACCATAAGCTCCTGCGCTCATCACAGCCAGCAGTTCCCCAGGGTTAACTTGGGGAAGGCTGCGATCGCGAGCGATAAAATCTCCGGTTTCGCAAATAGGTCCCACCACATCAGCGGTGACTTGCGGTCGTCTATGGTCAACCACTGGTTGGATGTGGTGATAGGAGCCGTATAGGCTGGGTCGAACCAGGTCATTCATGCCGGCATCAACAACGAAAAAATTTTTGACCGGTCCTTCTTTTGTGTATAAAACCCGTGTGATTAGAGTACCAGCGTTACCCACAATAACGCGGCCCGGTTCAAAAATCAAGGTACAATCAAGGCCTTCGACCTCTGCTAGGAGTGCCTTGGCGTACTCCTTTGGGTGAGGAGGAGCCTCCTCAGAATAGGTAATGCCCAAACCACCGCCAAGGTCGAGATATCTTATGTTTATCTCCTGCTTTCTTAGCCGGTCGATTAGTAGCCTCAACCGCTTGATTGTGTCCAGAAAAGGAGAAACCTCTGTGAGCTGTGAACCAATGTGACAGCCGACCCCCACCACTTCCAAATTGGACATATCTTTGGCCTGAGCATACATGGATTCAGACATATCAAGGTCGATGCCGAATTTGTTTTCCATCAAACCAGTGGAAATGTAAGGATGGGTTTTGGGATCCACATCAGGATTGACTCGGATGGCAATAGGGGCACGGCGGCCTAAGCGGGCAGCACAATCGTTCAAAAAGTACATTTCCTGGGGCGATTCCAGGTTAAACATCAAAATGCCCGCCTTGAGGCCGTAAATGAGTTCATTTTCGGTCTTACCCACCCCAGAAAAAACAATCTTCTCAGCGGGTACACCTGCTTTCAAAGCCCGGTAGAGTTCTCCTCCAGAGACAATGTCCATGCCCGCCCCCAGGGAGGCAAAAAGATTGAGTATGGCTATATTAGAACAAGATTTGACCGAAAAGCAGGTAAGGTGATCAACTTCGTCGAAGGCGCTGTCAAAGGCGCGAAAGTGACGACTGAGGGTAGCGTGGCTGTAGCAGTAGAAAGGTGTGCCTACTTCTCTGGCAATGGTTTCAATGGGAACTTGTTCGCAATAAAGGTTTCCATCTCGATATTCGAAGTGATGCATTTCTGGTCCTTCAAATACTTCACGGGGTGAGGAGTTCGTGATCTCAAGTTGTCAACAAATCATAGAAACCGCTCAAATCGTTCAAGTCGTAAACGGTGAACGGTAAACGGTGAGCAGTAAGCAGTTCAGTCTCTCCATAACAACCGCTTACCGCTTACTGTTTACTGCTTGCTCGTAGCGCAGAGCACTACTCAATAAAAACCTTGGACTCATTGGAGTCGGGCCCGGGGCGATCTTTCTTATCGAAGGGTGTCACCTTGTAATAGATGCTACCCTTACCCTCAACATCTGGATCTACTACTTTAAACTGGGTCTCACCCTTTCTTACTCTGATTGTTGTTATAATTTCAAAGTCCCGTTGGCAGCCCGGGCAGTCGTTTGTCTCAGGTTGAGGTTCGCTGCGGTAAACGTTGAATCCGGCAGGTTCTTCGTCCCTTGAATCCACGGTCCAGGTAATTCTAACCCCAGCGTCAACAACAACTGCCTGAAGGTTCTTCACCTTCGGCAGTTCCTTTTTGATCGGTGGTTTGGGCGGCCCCTTTTTTCCGCAACCACCCAATAACAGCCCAAGGCAGCACAAGAAGATAAAAACCGATAAATTTGGCCACAGCTTCCTTATTTTCACTAACTCAGCTCTTCCTCTGCAAGGCTGATTGCTTCGCGAACCTGCTGGAGCGAGGTTCCCCCCACGGACTTCCGGCTGTCCACAGAATGTTTCAGGTCCAATATCTCATAGATGTCCTCGGAGATCACTGAGGCAAATCCCTTGAACTCTTGTATGGTCATTTCCTCCAGTTCCTTACCCTCCTCCAGACAGTATCGCACCACTTTTCCCACTGCCCTGTGTGCTTGGCGAAATCCCATTCCTTTGTTTACAAGGTATTCGGCCACATCGGTGGCCAGGGTGTACCCCGATGATGCCATCTTTTCCATCCGCTCTTTGTTTACACTAACGTTCTCCCAAAGGCGCGCTAGTATTCTCAAGCTCTGACGCACAGTATCCACAGTATCAAACAGGGGTTCCTTATCTTCCTGGAGATCGCGATTGTAAGCCAAGGGCAATCCCTTCATCACAGTAAGCAAGCTCATCAGATGGCCGTAGACTCTGCCGCTTTTTCCCCTGATCAGCTCAGGAACATCCGGGTTCTTTTTCTGGGGCATGATGCTGGAGCCAGTGCAGAAACCTTCGGAGAGTTCAATGTAGTCGAACTCTGTAGAACACCACAGAATAAGCTCTTCGCACATTCGGCTCAAGTGCATCATGATCAAGGCAGAAGCAGAGGTAAATTCGATTATGAAATCTCTATCGCTCACTGCATCGATACTGTTGCGGCTCAGGGCCGGAAAAGAAAGTAACTCAGCGGTTACCTTGCTGTCGATGGGAAGAGAAGTCCCAGCCAGGGCTGCACTGCCAAGGGGAGAGACATCAACTCTGTCCAAACAGGCAGAAAGCCTCTGCCGATCTCGTCTCAGCATTTCATAGTAGGCCATAAGGTGGTGGGAAAAAAGTACCGGCTGAGCATGCTGCAGATGAGTGAATCCGGGCATGATTGCACCCAGATTGGCCTTGGCCTGCTCAACCAGGCTGCTTTGCAGAGCCTTTATGTCTCTGTCGACACCCTGAATTTCGTCTCTGAGAAAAAGGCGGATATCAAGTGCTACTTGGTCGTTACGACTGCGGCCTGTGTGAAGCTTGCCTCCCACTTCACCAACTTTCTCGATGAGAACTTGCTCAATTGCCATGTGCACGTCTTCCTGGGCCTCGTCGAAAACGAAAGTACCACGCTCGATCTCCCGCAGTATTTCCCCCAGACCTTGGATGAGGACATCTTCCTCTTCACGACTCAGAAGTCCCTGCTGCGACAACATCTTGCAATGAGCCATACTACCTTGGATATCGTAACGGTAGAGACGCTGATCGAACCTGATGGAGGCGGTAAAACTTTCAACCAGCTTGCTGGTTCCTTCTCGAAACCGACCCTGCCATAGCTTCCCTGTCATATTTACTCCCGCCTAGCTGTTTAGCCTGTTTGCCAGTTTAGCCGGTTTAGCCGATCTGTCTTTGGATTTTCCTGGAAAATATTATTACCGGAAAAGCGGCTCAACAGGCGAACCGGCTAAATCCGTTTACGTGCAAGTGCCTGCAAGCGCAACCGTAGACCCAGAAGTCTTATGAACCCTTCTGCGTCGCTTTGATCGTAAACCGTGTCCTCCTCGAAAGTCGCATACTCAGTCTTATAAAGAGATCGGGAAGATTTTCTACCCACTACCTGACAGGAGCCCTTGTAAAGCTTGAGGCGTGCCCTACCCCATACATTTTCCTGGGCAGCATCCATGGTTTTCTGAAGCAATTGCATCTCAGGTGAAAACCAGAAGCCGTTGTAGATCAGACTCGAATATCTTGGAACGAGACTGTCTCGCAGGTGCAGCACTTCGCGATCCATGGTGATGGATTCAACTGCCTCATGCGCCATCCGCAGAATTGTGCCCCCTGGCGTTTCATAAACCCCTCGCGACTTGATTCCCACAAACCGATTTTCCACAAGATCCACCCTGCCAATACCGTTCGCCCCTCCAAGTTCATTTAAGGTGGCGAGGAGATCTGCGCTGGCAAGAGACTTGCCATCTACGGCCACAGGATTGCCCCGCTCAAAATCGATCTCCAGATAAAGAGGTTCGTCTGGAGCATCTTCAGGAGCGACTGTCATCCTAAACATCTTTGGATCCGGCTCTAGCCAGGGGTCTTCGAGCACACCACCTTCAAATGAAAGGTGGAGGAGATTACCGTCCATGCTGTAAGGTTTCTCAGGCGTCACTGGTACCTGGATGGAGTGGGTTTGCGCAAATTCCAGCAAATCCTGGCGAGATTTAAGCTGCCATTGCCGCCAGGGTGCAATGATCCTGAGATTTGGATCGAGGGCTGTGTAACTAAGCTCGAATCTTACCTGGTCATTACCCTTGCCAGTTGCTCCA